>PMOH01000014.1 GCA_003161515.1 Deltaproteobacteria bacterium | reverse complement strand
GAACAGGCTCCAGATAACGGCGAGATAGCTGACGCCGTTGAGCATGAAGCAGCCGGTGACGCCGATCACGGCGATCGACAGACCAGCAATCGCCGGCCCGATCATCCGCGCGCCGTTGAAGATCATCGAGTTCATCGCGATCGCATTGGGTAGGTCTTCGCGCCCCACCATCTCGACCACGAAGGCCTGCCGCCCCGGCATGTCGAATGAGCTCACGAAACCGTTGAGCGCGGCCAGGACGATCACGTATTCGACTCTGACGAGGCCGGTCCAGGTCAGCGCTCCAAGCACGAACGCGCTGATCATCAACAATGTTTGTGCGCCGATTATGAGCCGTCGCCGATCGACGTGATCCACCACCACGCCGGCGAACAGCGCGACCAGCACGATCGGCATGTAGCTCGCGAACGCGACCACGCCGAGCATCAGCGACGAGTTGGTGAGCTTCAGCACCAGCCACGCCTGCGCGACGGATTGCATCCAGGTGCCGATCAGCGAGATCAGCTGACCGACGAAGAAGAGCCTGAAATTGCGGTGTCGCAGCGCGCGAAACGCGGAGAGCCGTCCGCTCCAGGTGTCCTGCGCGGGGACGTCGCCGCCCGCCTCGTCCGCCTCGGCGGCTTCTATTTCAGGAACCGTGTCGATGATCTCTCTCCGCGAGCTGGAACCGTTTCACTTTGCCAGACCCGATCTTATCAATCGAGTGCCTTGCCGCGATCGCGCGTCTTTGCAACCCTGCACGACGTGACGAACGCACTCCTCTCTCGAATCGAACTCCGCTACCTCGACGCCAGCGGCCAGTCGCGCGCGCTCGCTCTCGACGCAGATGAGTCCAGCTCGGTCCGCGATGGCTTGACCATCTCGGCGCATCTCGAGCACGCGATCGGCGGCACGATCGTGCGCGCGAGCGTCGTCAATCGTGGCGCCGACGCGGTTCGACTCACATCTATGATCTTCGAAATCGCGACTGGCTTCGCGCCGTCGGCACCGGCGCGATTTTTCAAGCATGGGTACCAGTCGTGGAGCGCATCGGGCGGCCACGACGTGGGAGCGTCGCGAACCCATCCGCGCGACACCGCGCACTTCATCACGCGGGTCAATCATCAAAGCGAAACGACTCGGCCGCCCGAATTCGCTGAAGCGCAGACGTCGGAACTGTTCACTATCGTCGAAAGTCGCGACGCCGCTGAACGCGTCCTGGCCGGATTCATCGGGGCTGCCACTTCGCTTTCGACTCTCACCGTTTCGAGCCCTGAAAAAATCATCGCGCGCGCGATCCTCGATGACGTAGCCCTCGCGCCAGGCGCGCATCGCGAACTCGATCCGCTGTTGATCGCGGCGGCCGATGAATCCGCAGCGCGCCTCAGTGCGCGATGGGCCGATGCGGCCGGGCGATGGATGAATGCGCGGGTGAGCGCGCCGTTCCAGCGCGGATGGTGTAGCTGGTACCACTACTTTCACGCGATCACTGAAGACACGCTTCGCGCCAATATCAAGTCGCTCGAGGCGATGCGCTCGGAGTTTCCGATCGACGTAATCCAGCTCGACGACGGTTTTCAATCGGCGCTGGGCGATTGGGATAGCACCAACGCAAAATTTCCGAGTGGCCTGAAAAAAATCGCGGGCGAAATTCGAGCCGCAGGTTTCAAAGCGGGCCTCTGGACCGCGCCGTTTCTCGCCGCGCGCGATTCGCGCCTGATGTCGGATCATCCCGACTGGTTCATCATGCACGCCGAGAGCGGCGAGCCCGTTCGCGCCGGCCACAATGCGAACTGGACCGCGAGCGACGACAAGTTCGCGTACGCACTCGATCCAAGCAACCCGGCATTCCGCGCGCATCTGCGCGATCTGTTCGCGAAACTCACCCGCGACTTCGGCTATTCGTATCTGAAACTCGATTTTCTCTACGCCGCCGCCGCGCCGGGCCGGCGTCACGATCCAAATCTCACGCGCGGCGAGACCTTGCGTCTCGGCCTCGAGGCGATTCGCGCCGGTGCCGGCGACGACGCATTCATCCTCGGATGCGGCTGCCCGATTGGCCAGGCCGTCGGTATCGTGGACGGCATGCGCATCGGGCCGGACGTTTCGCCGTTCTGGGGATCGACCGCTTCGGGAGCGGGCGACCCGTCAACCGTCTATGCGCTCGACGCGATCGTCGCGCGCAGCTTCATGCATAGGCGGCTGTGGCTGAACGATCCCGACTGCCTGATGCTTCGCGCGCGCAAAACTCGCCTGACCGCCGACGAACGGGCCGCGCTGGCCGCGACTATCGTCGCCAGCGGCGGAATGCTGCTGATTTCCGACGATATGAACCTGCTTGACGCCGAGGTAGGAAAACTATTTCGCACGCTCACGGAGATCGGCGCCGAGATCGATTCCAGCGCAATGAGTGAACCGGTCCTCGCACTGGATCTGATGAGCACCGGCGACATCCGCGGCATGATAACTCAGACGGGCGTCGGTGCGATCGCGATGATTCTTAATCGCGGCGACTCGGCCGCGCGGGTGCAAACCTCGGATCTCAATTTAGACGCGAGAGAAATTACGGCGCTCGATCTCGCGGCCGACGAGAAAATCGAAATATTCGATACGATCGATCTCCCGCCGCACTCCGCGCGTATCCTGCGGATCAAGCGGTAGCGCGCATATCGATCACGCTGGCACCCGCGCCCGCGTGCAACACCGCTCGCCAGTTTTCCGGGGCCGCTCCTGGATATTGCTTCGCATAGTATCCGCGATCGATCGATTCAATCACCGCGGCGGCGTTTGATACTTCGCACAGCGCGACGATCGAGCCGCCGAAGCCTGCGCCGGTCAGGCGCGCGCCGAGTGCGCCGCCGCGTCGGGCGCATTCTACGATTTCATCGAGGCGTTGCGTACTGCATTCAAAGTCATCTGCGAGACTTTGATGCGACGCATCCATCAACGTTCCCATTTCGTCGAGGCGTCCTGCCTCAAGCACTGTTGCGGCGTGAATCACGCGCTCGGTTTCGCTCAAGACGTGTCGCGCGCGTTTCAAAACTTCCAGCGGACGAGTTGGATCGAGCGCGATTCGGGTCGGCCCTTGGCCAAGCAAGTCGGCGTCGAGCGCATTCTGCGTGACGCCGAGGATGTTCGCCGCATCTTTCAGATTCGCGCCGAGCTGCGCTGGCGATGTGGCCGCAAGCTTCTCGACCAGTTCCACTGCGTTCCACGCAGGATATGCGCGAACGACGTCGCCGAGAATCGTTGCGCCGTCGAGCTTGAGCGCGCGGCCGAGTATCCGCGCCGCCAGCGAGCATTCGACTACGCGCCGGTTGTATTCGGCGCGCACCGTCCCCGATTTGTCGGCGATTTGACGGCTATCAGCGACCACCAGAGCCGCGTTCGCCGGCATCTTGATCGCGCGCACGCGCAGAGGGTCGAACTCGATAAACAGTGCATGGTCGCGGCGGCCGAAAATCGAAGCTGCCTGATCCATCCCTCCCCCGTGCGTCCCGACGTATCGTTCGCTGCGCGCGACCATCGTCGCGGCTTCGAGCGGGTCCAGTTCGAGTTGGTTGGATGCCATGAAAGCCATCGCGATCGAGACGGTCAGCGCGCTGGATGACGACAGGCCAGCGGCCGGCGGCACGCGGCCATCGACGACGATCGAAGCGCCGCGCAGAGCGTGCGTGGGGAAGCGATCGATCACTCCCTGGATTGCGGCCTTCACGTAGTCCGCCCAATCGCCGGTCTCGTACGGAGGAATCTGTCGTTCGATTGCGAATCGGCGGGATGGCCACGCGGGGTCGGCGTTTGTCACTTCGATCTCGCCGGTCGTGTTGGCAGCTGCGACGACTATCGTGGAACGATCGATTGCGACTGGTAAGACGGGCAGCCCGCTGTAGTCCGTGTGTTCGCCGATCAGGTTGACGCGGCCGGGAGCCCGGACGGCGATGATTTGGGTGGCGTGATCAGTGCGAAGTTTTGTCGCGAGCCGCTTGACGCGCGCCTGTTCTTCGGCGTCCCATCCGTCGGGCAATGTCATTGGCGCTTCCTTTTTGGTTTGAACCAGGCGCGGGTGGTTTCGAGGTCTTCGGGGGTGCCGACGTCGCTCCAGAATCCGCGCATGTCAATCGCGCGCACGACGCGGCCGTCGGCGATCATTTTTGCGATCGCGCCCGGGAGTTCGAGCTCGCCGCGCGG
>PMOH01000020.1 GCA_003161515.1 Deltaproteobacteria bacterium | reverse complement strand
AGCGCAACCGGGATAGCTCCGGCCTGGACCGGGGTCGCTGTATGATGACCGCGGTCTTTGATTGAACGATGGATCTCTGGCGATACGGGAAATTCAGAAAACGACAAACAGTATCCTATGGTTCAGAGCCCCGGATTCCAGTTCAGAAGTAAATGCCGAACTTGTGGGTCTGATGGGTTGAGAGGGTGGCGTCACGGAATCCGACGCGCGCATAAAGTCACGATTGACTTGGCCATAAAGGTACAGGAAGCATCGAAGCGACACAATGGCCCCCACGGCCAATGAGAGAACTTAATTGTAGTCTTTCTCGACCTCTCCCTTCATGAAACCCACGGAAGGGTTTCATTTTAATCGAGTTCCACCGTCCTAAAATTTCCCATGCCTACCCACTCCCGACGCAAATCTCTCCGCGCCCGCGCGCGTCTCGCCCGAATTGATCGTAGCGATCCCGTAGCGGTACTCATTCTTCAGCGCATCGTCGAGTGGCAGCGTCCAGGCCTCGTACGCCGACATCCGATCGCCGCGCATGCATCGTTGCGGGAAGCTCGCGATCTGCCGGGCGAGCTCTCGTGCCGATGCGAGCGCGGTGCCCGGCTCGACGACGCGATTCGCAAGGCCCATCGCGAATGCCTCTTCGCCTGAGACCCCGCGGCCCGTCAGGATCATGTCCATCGCGCGGCTCATCCCGATCAGGCGCGGCAATCGAATCGTGCCGCCATCGCAAAGCGGTACCCCGAAGCGCCGGCAATACACGCCAAAGGTCGCATCGCCCGCCGCCACCCTCATGTCGCACCACAGCGCGAGCTCGATTCCACCGGCGACTGCGAATCCCTCGACTGCGGCGATCACCGGCTTGCTCAGCAGCATCCGCGTGCAACCAAGCGGTCCGTCGCCGTCCTCAGTCACGCGATTGCCGCGACTCGTCGCGACCGCTTTGAGATCCGCGCCCGCGCAAAACGTCCCGCCCGCTCCCGTCAGGATCGCGACCGAGAGTGCGTCGTCCGCGTCGAAGCGGCGGAAGGCGGCGGCGAGCGCCGCGGCGGTGGGCTGATCGACGGCGTTGCGCGCCTCGGGCCGGTTGATCGTGACGATCGCGATTTTCTCATCAACTGCGAATTCGACCAGATTTATCGGATGACCTCCGCTGCTGAGTGGAATTTCTAAAAAGACTTTTTCAACATTTTGCTTGTCGAGGAATGCAGATGCACGACGCCCGAATCCAAAGAACGACCGCTCGCGAAGCCACTGTGCGCGAAGACCTCCAGCATCCGGCGGTTCTCGCCGAGCACGTCAGCCTCGAATTCCGTGACCCCGTTCGCGTCGGCGATGAGACTCAGATGTTCGAGCAGCAGAGTGCCGATGCCGCGCCCCTGGAACTCGTCGAGTATCGCCAAGGCGACTTCCGCGCGATGGGGATCGGCTCCGCAGATGTAACGGCCGACGCCGATCAAACGTTCACGACCGTTCTCAGTCAGCGTCGCGACGAGGCCGACGTGACTCTTGAAGTCGAGCTCGGTTAAACGCTTCAGATCCTGCGCCGACAGATCGCGCCTGATCCCCATAAATCGAAAGTAGACCGACTTCTCGCTGAGGCCCCTGAAATGCTCGTGCAGGCGCTCCTGGTCGTCCGGCCGAATCGCGCGAATTCGGATCGCGATGCCGTCGAGCATCGTCGCATCGACGCTATAGTTCCGCGGGTCGCTGAGCATGTCGCGATCTGACATCGAATTGAATTCGAGTATAGCGCGCGCCCGCGCATCGGCATCCACCGGAACATCGAGTGTCCCAAAAACGGTCATGCCGTCCACCTGTAGCGAGAGCAGCTAAGCAAAGACCGCCGTAGCCGAAGGCCGACCATTCGCGCCTCGGCATCACGCTTGCACATCATCTTATGGGGCGATCCCGCACGAATTTTCCATCCCATGAGGACTCCGACAACAACCACGCCGCTGGCCAATGACACCTTTCCCCTTCCGGCGGCTCGATGCGCGGCCGGGCTGATCGTCGTTTCGGCGCTGATCACCCTCGCCAACCAGAAGTTGGTTACCGATTCGGGCGGAGCCTTGGACCTCGCCGACACCCTGTTCTCCCTGGCGATCGGATGCGCGCTCTTCACGCTCACCTTCACCATGATTTTTCGCGAGCGCTGGCGATCTATCGCGTGGCTCGGCTGTGCGTTGATAGTTGCGTGCGATGGCGTGACTGGCGCCATCCACGGCGAGTTCGTCATGTTTCTGGTCACGGTCATGTTGATGATGATGGGAAGTAGCGCGATTCTTCCGTGGTCCGTGAGATGGCAGGGTTCATTCAACATTCTTTGCGTCGTGGCATGGTCTGCGGTGCGACTCAGCACGGGACCGCACGACCGCGATGAAGCGGCGCAATGGGTTGGCGTTTTCACCGCGGCCGTAATCGCCCAAGCGGTAACCGCGATGCGCGAGCGCAACACGCGCGAACGCGAACAATCCGATCGCGCGATCCGCGAGAGCGAGGAAAAGCTGCGCACCGTCTTCGACGCCTCTTCCGACGTCATTACAATTAGCTCGCTCGCGGACGGGCACTGTATCGATGTGAATCCCGCTTTCGAAATCTCCGGCTATACGCGGGCCGAAGTGATGGGAACTTCGGATTTCAGCCTCTGGCCTTCCGCTGCCGATCGCGAGCGCTTCATGGACGATGTAGTGGCGCACGGACAGGTCAAGAATCGCGAGATAGGTTTCCGCGCCAAGGACGGCAGCATCATTCCATGCCTCGTTTCCGCCGCCAGGGCCGAAGTGCAAGGACAGCAGTGCGTGATCATGGTCAGTCGCGATATCACGCATCTGAAAGAAAGCGAGCGCGAGTTGATCGAGACTCGCGAGCAGGCCCTCGCCGCGTCGCGTGCCAAGTCGGAATTCCTGTCCAGCATGTCGCATGAGATCCGCACTCCTCTAAACGCAATCCTCGGGATGGCCGAGCTGTTGCTCGAAACTCCCTACAACTCCGAACAGCGTCGCTACCTCGACACGATGATGGACAACGGCAACGCGCTGCTCGGCCTGATCAACGACGTGCTCGATCTGGCCCGAGTCGAAAGCGGCAAGCTGATCCTCGAGCGGGTCGACTTCGACCTCGCGGATCTTCTCGAACGGCTGACCGAGACACTCGGCGTGAGCGCGCGTGACAAGGAACTTACGCTGACCGAACGAATCGCCCCCGATGTGCCGACCGCGCTGGTCGGCGACCCCCTTCGACTCCGCCAGATTCTTGTCAATCTCGTCGGCAACGCGACCAAGTTCACCGAGCGCGGTGGCATCACCTTGAGCGTATCGCGGGATCCATGCGGAGAGCCGGGTGCGATTCAGTTCTCGGTGGCTGACACCGGAATCGGGATAGCGCCTCACGATCTCGATCACATCTTTGGAACCTTCACTCAAGCCGACTCGTCGACCGCGAGAAAATACGGCGGCAGCGGGCTTGGTCTTTCAATCGCCAGACGCCTCGTCGAGCTGATGGGCGGTAAGATCCGGGCGCAAAGCGAAATCGGACACGGCAGCGTCTTCTCTTTCAACGCCGGATTCGGAGTGCAGGAGGCCTCTGCCCGGCGCTCATCTGCCGCGACCCTGAATCACAGCAACGGTGCCGCCCATCCATTGCCGGCGCCTGCTCCGCCGTCCAAATCGTTGCGGATCCTCGTCGCCGACGATTCCGCCGACAACCGGATGCTGATTAGCGCGTTCCTCAAAAATACGCCGTACTGCATCGACGAGGTCGAAAACGGTGCGCTCGCCGTCGAGCGTTTCATTGCTCACAAGTACGACCTGGTCCTGATGGACATTCAGATGCCCGTGATGGACGGGCACGCCGCGACTCGCGCCATTCGGGATTGGGAACGCGACCATCACCGCCCGCCGACCCCAATCGTGGCGCTCTCCGCCGCCGCTCTGTCCGAATCGTTCATCAGGAGCCGCGACGCCGGATGCGACGAGCACGTAACCAAGCCAATCCGAAAAGCCGCCCTCCTCGAAGTAATCGACCGCGCCACCACCGCCGCGTCCTGTCCCCTTCCCGCTCGAGAAGGGCTTGGGGGTTAGGTTCATCGCATCGCGAGGCCTTTTGTCAACCTGACGAAGCGACCAACGCGAGCGCATGCCTGTCATCCTGACAAAGCGAGC
>PMOH01000483.1:1208-6943 GCA_003161515.1 Deltaproteobacteria bacterium | reverse complement strand
GGCAGCTTGCCGCCGAGCTCGATCACGCCTTCCTCGACCGCCTTCCACGACTCACCGGGTTTGGTGATGCCGAAATGATCGATCGCCATGTACTCCGAGGTGGTGAAGCAGTCGTGCGTCTCGATTCCCGAAAGCTCAGCCGCAGACCCGAGGCCCGCGCGCTTGAACGCGTCAAGAATCGCCTGTCGCGTATGCGGCAACACGTACGCATTGTCGCGGCTCTCTAAAACTTTCGTATCGAATTCCAGCGGCGCCGTGTGATGGCCCCATCCGAGGATGCGCGGGATGTCGGCGAGCGTCTTGCCGTTGCGCTTGGCCCATGCGCTCGCAAACTTTTCCGACGCGAGAAACACCGCAACCGAACCGTCGGTGACCTGCGAGCAGTCGCTCACTTTGATCCGGCCGCCGATGACCTGGTTGAATTTGCTTTCGTGCTGCGCATGACTCTCGCTCATAAACCAGTTGCGGGTCTGCGCGTTCGGATTGCGCTTGGCGTTGGAATAGTTCACTGCCGAAATGTGCGCGAGATGCTCGTCCTTCAAGCCGTAGCGCTTGTCGTATTCGTCGCCGAGGCGGCCGAACAGTTTAGGAAACGGGAACTCGATTCCCTTGGCCTCGCGCTCGTACCACGCCGCGGTACCGAGGTAGTCGCCGCCGGTGGTCGAATCGACAGTTTTCATTTGCTCGACGCCGACCACGCACGACAGGTCGTAGCGCTGGGCTTCGATTTCCGCCGACGCTGCGATCAGCGCGATCGAGCCCGACGCGCATGCCGCCTCATGACGGCTGGTCGGCAGTCCGGAAAAAGTCGGATCGATTTCGACGAAAAACGCGCCGATATGGCCTTGCTTGGCGTACAGCTCGGCGGCGAAGTTGCCGACGTGAGCGGTCTCGACTTCGCGCGGCTCGATTTTAGTAGCTTCGAGCGCGGCCAGAGTCGCCTCGCGCATCATCGCCACGAAATGCTTGCCTTCTTTCGACCAATTGCGGGCAAAGTCGGTTTGCGCTCCGCCCAATACGTACACCGGCGCTGGTTTTATCATCGCGCGCTCCTATTGATTACTGTCGTAATCATACGACAAAGAATCTAACCATCCAACCGAAGAATTTCATCATCCAACAAAAGTCCGGCCGTATTCGAGTACGCCGCCGGCAAACATTTTAGCATCGCGCGACGCGGCTTGCTCGACGGTCTTTGGAACCGTCAGCTTCAGCTTTTGCAGCATCGCCACCGTATTTTTCGCGCCGAGCAAATCGACGATCGCCGTCGGCGGCGCCCAGTTGAAGCCGTACGACATTATAGTGTCCACGTCGGCCGCGCTCGCAGCCACTTCGCCGACGCGATTCAGCGCGTAGCTGACGTAGCCGAGCACGACGCGCCGGCACCGGTCGGCGTCCGCGCCCTTGGCGTCGGCGAGGACTTTCAACGCGTCGGCATAGCGACCCACGCGATGCGCCTGTTTCATCTTTTCGACGAATTCGATCGGCGCCGGCTTCTGCAGCTTGTCGTGCCCGCCGGTTTTCGGATCGAGCACGAAGACGTCCTTGCCGGCGCGACGGTAGAAGCCGCCAGTCTCGGGCGTCTTGTCACCGAGGCATCCCTTGGCGAGCGCGGCGTTCATGTACGCGGGCATCGCAAAGAAATCGTGCGCCTCGTCCTTGCAGTTCGCATGCACGTTATCGACGATGGCCTTGTGCACGTCCCACCCGACCAGATCGACGGTCGCCAGCGGCGCCATCGCGCGCCCGGTATGTGGCCCAATCAAATAGTCGACGTACGCGACGCCGTGTTCGGCGGCCAGTTGCGCGGTTTCGTTCAGCACCTTGAACCCGACGCGGTTGCCGACGAACGCGGGCATATCCTTGGTGACGATCACCTTGCGGCCCAGCCGCTTCGTCAACATCGCGACGACGCTCTTGACGACCGCAGGATCGGTGTCGGGTCCCGGAATTACTTCGGTGCCGACGATCACGTGCGGCGGATTGAACAGATGGACGCCGAGAAAATTGCGGCGAAATGACTCGCTCCGTCCGCGCGCCATTTCCGCGATCGACAGCCCTGACGAGCCGGTTGCGATGATAGCGTCGGGGCGCCGGCTTTTGTCGATCAGCTCGAAGAATTGTTTTTTCAGTGGAAGTTCTTCCGCAAGTGATTCGAACACAAACCCGGCTTCGCCAACTGAGCGGCTGAGGTCGGCGTCGTACGCGCCCAGCGAGATTCGCTCTGCGATCGCTTCCGCGCGCGCGTCATTCTGCGCGTCCGTCAGTCCTTCGGCGGCTTTGCCCGTCGATCGCGCCAGCATCGTGACGCTATACCCGGCTCCGGCGAAGACGCATCCCGCGCCGGCACCCATCGTGCCGTTCGCGCCGATAATTACGACCTTATTGTTCTCGGCCAAGTGCTCTCCGATCCTCGTGAAATATTGGTTTTGCAGCAGTAGCGGCGAGAGATGTTAGCCGAGGTCAGTCAGCTATGCCACAGGGCAGCGGTGGCCCCCCTGGGCCTGGTATTAGCGCATCTGAGAATCTGCCAGCGAAGGGTCAGGCGATCATCGCCGGTTATCGTGTCGCCAGTTATTGTGTCATCCCGAGCGAAGCCGAGGGACCCCGGATCTTTTACGACGCCGGAAGGTGCACCCTAACCACGCATCGAGTGATGTCTTTGGCGCTCGCTCCATGGTTGAGGGTGGGTTGGCACGGATCAGAAAGATAGGGGTCTTTCGGCTTCGCTCGGGATGACACAGTAATCAGAAACCATCACAACAATCAGAAAACATCACGGCTCGTGCCAACTTCGACCGGCCGAGCCAATCAAGTCGTCGGCCTCTTTCGGGCCCCAGCTGCCCGCCGGATACTCGACCAGAGGCACGCGCGCGTCGTCCTTCCATGAATCCAGAATTCCCTGGACGAACTCCCACGATTTCTCGACGAACCGCGCGCTGATGAACAACGTGTGGTCGCCGTCCATAACGTCGAGCAGCAGGCGTTCGTATCCGTCGGGCGACGCGCCGTCACCGAACGCGGTCTTGTAACTGAGATTCATCCGCACCGGCTGCAGCACCAGGTCCAGCCCCGGCCGCTTGGTCATCACGTCGAACGAAAAACCTTCGTCAGGCTGAATCCGAATCATCAGCCCGTTGGCGGGAACCTTCGAATCGCGATTGAACAGAATTTGCGGCACGTCCTTGAACTGCACGTAGATTGAGCTCGCGCGCCGCGGCATCCGCTTGCCGGTGCGAATAAAAAACGGCACCCCAGACCATCGCCAGTTGTCGATGTACGCCTTCAGCGCGACGTAGGTCTCAGTCCGCGAATTATCCGCGATGCCCTGTTCGTCCATATAGCCGGACGCCGGCTTGCCGTTCTCATCGACGCCGGCCGCGTATCGCGCCCGCACCGTGCTTGCGCGCGCATGCTCGGGTTTAATCGGACGCAGCGTGCGCAACACGTTGAGCTTCGCGTCGCGAATCGCGGCCGAGTCGAGCGACACCGGCGCTTCCATCGTCAGCATGCACAGCACTTGCAGGATGTGGTTCTGCACCATGTCGCGCAGCGCACCCGAATGATCGTAGTACATCGCGCGACTGCCCACGCCTTCCGCCTCCGCCACCGTAATCTGCACGTGATCGACGTTGCGGGCGCCCCACAGACGCTCGAAAATATTATTCGAGAAACGCAAGGCCAGCAGATTCTGCACCGTCTCCTTGCCGAGGTAATGATCGATTCGGAAAATCTGCGACTCGTCGAGATACTTCACCAGGGTGCGATTGACCTCGAGCGCGCTCGGAAGATCGTGGCCTATAGGCTTTTCGACCACGACCCGCGTGAAGTTCGGCGCCGTCGGCGCGGCGATAAGGCCGGCCTTGGTCAGCCGCTCGACCGAGTCGCCGATCGCCTCGGGCGGAATCGCAAGGTAATAGACGCGATTGGGCGGGATGCCGCGCGCTTTTTCGATAGCTTCAAGTTTTGCTTTAAGTTTTGTGAAACCGTCGGGACGGTCGAGCCCGGACAGGTAGTCAAGGCTGTCGGCGAACTTCGCCCAGCACGCTTCGTCAACTTTCAGGCGCGAATACTTGACGGTCCAGTCGTGCGCGCTTTTGCGAAAGTCGTCGAGCGACATCTCGCGCCGCGCAAATCCCAGCACCGCGCTTTTCGGCGGCATCATGCCCTCGCCGCACGCGACCAGGTTGTACAGCGACGGAATCAGCTTGCGTTTGGCCAGATCGCCCGACGCGCCGAAGATCACGACAGTGCATGGCGGCGCGGGCTGCGCTCGTTGTATAGTTAAGAGGTTATCCATGATACGGCCTTCCTTGTCGGATCGCGCTGGTAACTCGTCGCGATGATTGATAAGTCTGGCACGTTTCCAATCCTCATGAAAAAGCGCCTCGAGCGAAATTCCTGCCTGCTGCACGCAGCGGTCAACTAGATGCCAACAGCGAAATCTTTGTCAGCCGAGCCGCCGGAGTTCGCTCCGCTGCGCGAATGGATCCCGGTACTGATATGGGGCGCAATTATTTTCACGCTCTCGACCTCAGCGTTTTCCGCCGTCAACACCAGCAGGGTCATCGATCCGATGTTGCGCTGGCTGATCCCGGGAATTTCCGCCGCGTCGGTTGATGTCGGCCACATGCTGGTCCGCAAGGCCGCGCATTTCACCGAGTACGGAATTCTTTTCTGGCTGCTGGTGCGCGGCCCGATGGCGCAGCGGCCGTACCTCGCGCTGATGCTGTGCGTGGTGTACGCGCTGACTGACGAGGGCCATCAGGCGTTCGTCCCGGGCCGCACCGCGTCGCTATATGATGTAGCGCTCGACTCGACCGGCGCGCTCTTCAGCCATTTTCTGACCACCGCAATCGCCGAAATCGCATAGCAGTTCCTAATACTGGGTGCAGGGTCACCCCTGCCGAAGGAAGTGTGAAACCCACGCGGGGTTCACATTTAATTAGTTTCCTCGACCGCCGAACTGATCCGCTCAACCCGCCCAAAAAACGCGCTCAAATTTTTCATATCGGCAGGAATCTTCAGCTCGCCGGTAAACGCCAGGTAGTACAACTGACCATAGAGCGCGAAGTCCGCCAGCCCGATCCGCCCAGTAAGAAACGGCGCGTTGCCGAGTTGCTCCTCGAACGGCGTCAGCGCAATTCGAAAGCGCTCCCAGTTGGCCGCGTGATCCGCGATAGTTCGATCGACGAAACCTTTGCCGAACTTACGCTCGCGGATAAATCGCCACAGCGCGCCGCGATCCGCGCCCTCGCGGCTGTAGTAGGCGAGCTCGTCGGCGAGCGCGACCGGATACACCGACTCTTCGAGATGGTTGTCGATATAGTCGGCGAGCACGACATGCATCCCGCGCCAACCGGCGGGGAAAATCGTCGGCTCAGGATAAACCTCCTCGAGGCGCATCGCGATTCGCGCCGAATCGACAATCGTCTCACCGTTGTCGAGCGTGACCGCCGGCACCGTTATCTGTCCCGACGCGAGCAGCAATTCCTTGCGTTCGAGATAGTCAACCTCGATCACTTCGAACTCGACGCCCTTGAACGCGAGCAGCTTGCGCACCTTGGCGCAGAAAGGGCTGCCGAGAAACTGGTAGAGCTTCGCCGCCATCATCGTCCCCTGAGCGCAAGGATTACGTCGTCGAGATCGAGGCTCGAAATCGAGGGACGCACGACGTCGGCGGCAGAAAGATCGTTCGCCGGCGCGATATGGCAAAGCGCCAGCACCTTCATGCC
>PMOH01000483.1:0-1201 GCA_003161515.1 Deltaproteobacteria bacterium | reverse complement strand
TCCTCGGCCGCGATAACGTCGAGAAACAGACCGCGAAGTCCGCTGCGGCGCAGAATCGTCTCGGCCTCGGCGCGCAGCGTGCCGGTCGCGATCATCAGCGGAAACCGATGCGCACAATCGCGCACAAATTTCTCAGCGCCGGGGTACAGCACATCCCGCTCCGCAATGATGGCCTGATAAACGACCGTCTTGCGCGCAATCAAATCCGCGACGTGCTCCTCGCCCGCATCCTTGCGATTCTCGCGCAGCACGGTCGCGAAGCAATCGCGATCGTTCATTCCAATCAACCGCGAAATGTAGTCGTCAAACCCAATCTCGATCCCATCGTCACGCAAAACCTCGTTGAACGCCGAAAAATGCAACGGCTCAGTATCAACCAGCGTCCCGTCGAGATCGAAAATAACCGCGCGAATCATGCCCGAGTAATGTCTTACATGCGACCGATCTTTGGAAGTGGGAGCCGGGATTCTTCGCTACAGCAACTTTCGCTCTGAATGACACAAGGAAAAGAGCAACCTTTCCAACGGAAAAACTTCTAACAGGGACGAAGTCCCGCATCTTTCTTAATTCTACGGTGCAGGGCTTAGCCCTGCCGAAGGAAGTGTGAAACNNTGAAACCCACCGCGGGTTTCACATTTAATTAAGTTCCCTCGAATAGCGCTACAACCTCGCGCTGGCGCGGTTCACCGCTCACTCTCGCCTCGCCATTTTCGATTGTCATGTCGAGTTCGCTGCGTATGCCGAATTTGTTCGGCAGATAAATTCCGGGCTCTACAGAGAAACACGTGTTGTCGATCAACGTGCGATCGTCGAGCGTTTCGAGCGAGTCCAGATTCGCGCCGGTGCCATGCACTTCGCGGCCAATCGAATGGCCCGTGCGATGTACGAACGCGTCGCCGAAGCCACGAGCCTCGATTACCGAACGCGCGGCGCGGTCAGCCTCGCGGCCGCTGACTGGCTCACCCGCTGCAACTCGACGCTGCACCAAATCCACCGCAGCGTCGCGCGCATCCGCGACAATCTTGAAGACTCGCGCGTGCTCGGCGGGGACCTTGTCGCCGGCGAAGGCGACCCACGTGAAATCAGCGTAGATACTGTCCAACGCATTCTCCTTGGCCCACAAATCGAGCAGGACAAAGTCGCCGCGCCGAATCGCGCGGTCATGTTTGCGCGTCGGACCGTAGTGCGGGTCGGCGCTATG
>PMOH01000054.1:6832-7007 GCA_003161515.1 Deltaproteobacteria bacterium | reverse complement strand
GGTAAAGGCCGGGATTCTTCGCTTCGCTCTGAATGACACAAAGCGTGAGCGTCAGACACCTAGGTTGATCCGTGGTTGGGGTGCGTCGGCTGGCGTCGAGAAAGATCCGGGGTCCCTCGGCTTCGCTCGGGATGACACAAGACGCAGGCGACAGAAAAAGAACCTGAGAGCAAAA
>PMOH01000054.1:0-6806 GCA_003161515.1 Deltaproteobacteria bacterium | reverse complement strand
GAAAAAGCGTAAGAGAGTAAGCGCTATGTCTTTAAAAGGTAAGTGCGCTATCGCCGGGCTCGGACAGACCCGGATGGGCAAAAATTTCGATCATCCCGGACCGGTCGGCTTCGCTGCCGAGGCCGTTAATCTCGCGCTCGAGGACGCCGGCCTCCAGCGCTCCGACATCGACGGCTTGCTCGTCAATCCCGGGATCAGCTGGTTCCAGAATCCGATGGCTTCGACGACGCTGCAGAACGCGATGGGCATCCGCGACCTTCGCCTGACCGCGACGATGAACCTCGGCGGCGCGACGGCGGCCGCGATGGTCATGCATGCCGCGCAGGCGATCGACGCCGGCATGGCGGAGGTCGTTGCATGCGTATTCGCCGACGCTCCGCTGCGTCCACCTTCGCCGAACAAGGGCGATAGCGCAGGATCGGCCGCCTCTTACGGATATGCCCAAGGCGTCAACGCGCACTACGGCCTGTTCGGCGTCAATGCTCAGTATGCGTTCGTCGCGCAGCGCCACATGTACAAGTACGGGACCACCAACGATCACCTCGGCGCCGTTGCCGTGTCCGAGCGCGAATGGGCCAACTTGAATCCCGCCGCGCAGTTCCACGACGCGCCGATGACGCTCGCCGACTACCACGCCTCGCGATGGGTGGTTGAGCCGTTCCATCTCTACGACTGCTGCCTGGTTTCCAACGGCGGCCTCGCGGTTATCGTCACCTCGGCCGAGCGCGCGAAATCTTTGAAGCGTCCGCCCGTTTATGTTTTAGGGATGGGGCAGGGGCATCCAGGCGGCGACCCGCTCGATACTCTTGTATCCGGCGCGCCGATCGCCAAAGAGACCGCGTTCAAGATGGCGGGAATCAAGCTCGACGACATCAATTTCTGCGAACTCTACGACTGCTATACTTTCACGGTGCTGGTCACACTCGAGGACTATGGCTTCTGCAAAAAAGGCGAGGGTGGCCCATTTGTCGCGAGCGGCGCAATCGGACCCAACGGCAACCTCCCCGTCAACACGGGCGGCGGCCAGTTGAGTTCCTTCTACATGTGGGGGATGACGCCGGTGGCAGAGGCGGTCGTGCAGATGCGGGGTGAGGGAGGGAAGCGACAAGTGCCAAAACACGACATTGGACTCGTCTCCGGCAACGGCGGTATCCTAGCGACACATTCGACACTGGTACTCGGGTCACAGCCATAGCATTAGCGATCAGGCGTGCTGTAGCTATCTTTAGCATCGCACGGTGTGCTTAAATCGTTTCAGCCTGCGGATCGTCTAAACTATAGATAAGCCCAACTACGATGCCCGAAGTCACCAAACCCATTCCGGCTATCACCCCCGACATGCGCGAGTTCTTCGACGGTGCCCGCGCCGGCCGCTTGATGGTCCAAAAGTGCTATAGTTGCGGCAAGCTCCGATTCCCCGCCCACGACCTCTGCTCGAAATGCAACTCGACGGATTCGCGATGGGTCCCCGTCAGCGGTCGCGGCGAGGTCTTCAGCTTCAATATAATGCATCAGCTCTATCATCCGGGGTTCGCCAAAGAGGTGCCGTACGCGGTCGTGATGGTCGAGCTGGAAGAGGGCTGCAAATTCGTGTCGAACCTGCTCGGCGTCAAGCCGCACGAGATCAAATGCGGGATGCCGGTAGAGGTCACTTTCGAAAAACTCAGCGATGAAGTCTCGATGCCGAAATTCCGGCTCCGTGCCGCGAAATAATCCGTCGGGACTGAACGATCAGGATTAATAATCAAAAATGCTTTCGCTCGATAAAAAATATTTCCAGCGGCTCATTGAGAGCTCGCCGGACATCATAATTGCGGTCGATAAAAGCGGCACGGTGAACTATTACAACGACGGCGCGCGCACCAGCCTCGGCTACAGCTCCGAGGAGATCATCGGCGAAGGGTGCACCCGCATCTATAAGTCGATCGACGAGGCGCGCCGCGTGATGAAGGCGATGCGCGAGTCGGCCGACAAGTGCCAAATCGCCAGCTTCGAGACCGAGTTCCGCAACAAGGCCGGCGAACTTATCCCGGTCATGATCACCGGTTCGCTCATCCACGACGACGACGGCAACGAAATCGGATCGATCGGCTTCGCCCGCGACATCCGCCGCATGCGCCACGCGCAACAGCTCGCGACGGCCGGCGAAATTGCGGTCAGCCTCGCGCACGAGATCAACAATCCGCTCGAATCGATCACCAACAACCTCGAACTGCTCTCGCAGAGCCTCGAGACCCATCTCACCGACGCCGAAAAAGTGGTCGAGAACGAACGCCTCGACTCGATTCGTACCTCGCTCGAGCGCGTGCAGGCGATCGTCCGCCGCCTCGACGAGATGACGCGCAAGGGCGAATACGAGACGCGCGACTACCTCGCGGGCAAGCGGATGGCCGACCTGGCGCCGCGCGACGACGGCAAAGTACAGGTGCGCCCGCATGACGCGCCGCATACGGATCAGTCGCCGCTGGCCGGGATGTCGGTGCTGGTGCTCGACGACGATACCGCGGTGGTCAATTCGATGGCGGACTTGCTGCGCGCCGAAAAATGTATCGTGCACTGCGCCACGCGTCCGTCGGCGGCATTCGGGATACTGCGCAACGTCAGGCTCGACGCGGTTATCTCGGACGTCGTGATGCCCGAGATGGACGGTTACGATTTCTATCTCAAGGTCAAGGAAGACATGCCGCAGTTGCCGGTAATCCTGATGACCGCCTACTACTACGACAAGGATCACATCTTGAAGCGATCGCGCCTGCGCGGTCTGGAAGGCGCGCTGTTCAAGAAGCCGGTAAATCCCGGGAAGCTGCGGTTGATGCTCTCGCAGTTGCGCCAAAAAGCAGCCACCGAAAAAGCCGAAGCCAAAGCCGCAGCGCTAGCCGCAAAACCCGCCGCCGCAGAATCGGCACCAAAACCAGTCCCGCAATCCTAATCCTGCTGCAAAAAATCTGGTTCCCCTTCCCGCTCGGGAAGGGGTTAGGGGTTGGGTTCTTCTCCGCCTCCGAATGTGCGGATTCGCACGCTTCTCTCTGCTAGTGGTATCCCTTCATGAAATCGCGACGTCCAAAATCGCGCACCCCGAAGAGCATCCAGCGACGGCCCTTCCCCATCATCGAATACGATCCTTCGCCAACCGCCATCATCGAACCGCGCCGCGTGTACAAGCGCATCGACATACCCAGGCACTGCGTCCTCTGCTTCTTCCAGGACGTGATCGACGACCTCGTTCGCAACGGCGGCGCTCGCGAGATCGATCACGACATGAGCGAAGTCGGCCGTCATCCGATGTACGAGATTGAGTTTGACGGCAAGCGTCTGGCGGTCGTGCATCCGCGGGTGGGCGCCGCGATAGCGGCGGCGATGTTCGATCGACTAATCGCCCGCGGCGCGCGCAAGTTCATCGCATGCGGCGGTGCCGGAGTGCTCGACTCAAAAATCGCCGTCGGCCATATCATCGTGCCCAGTTCCGCCGTCCGCGATGAGGGCACTTCGTATCATTACCTGCCGCCGTCACGCGAAGTCGCGCCGCATCCGCGCGCCCTGGCTGCGATCAAAAAAACGCTCAAGCGAAACGGGATGGACTATATCGTCGCAAAAACCTGGACCACCGATGCCATCCTCCGCGAGACGCGCGCTCGGATGCTCGCGCGCAAGCGCGAAGGATGCCTGACGGTCGAGATGGAAGCGGCGGCGTTTTTCGCCGTCGCACAATTCCGTCGCGTCCAGTTCGGCCAGATTCTCTACGGCGGCGACGACTTGGGCGGCGACGCCTGGGACCATCGCAACTGGAACCGCCATCAAATCCGCGAACGCCTGTTCACGCTAGCCGCCGAAGCCTGCCTCAGTATGTGAGCAACCTCACGGCGCCAGTGTGATCCCGAACGGACCGCTGCTGGGGTTGGCCGGACTCTCGGTCGCAACCGTGGGGCCTACGCATATGTTCGTCACGCAAGTGCCCTTGATCGTCGACTGCGACACCGTTCCGTCGTTTTTGTCCGCGGTGTAAACGAACGCGGACTGCGGATCGACCACCAAGCCGGTCGGCCCGTTGTATGGTGCCGCAAGAACCGGCGGAGTTATCACGTTGGTCCCGCCGTTGACGACGAACGACGATACCGAGCCACCGCCCTGGTTGGCCGTGAACAGGTACTCGATGCCTGTATTAACCGCGATTCCGACGCCCACCGGCACGTTGCCCGTGCTGCTGTTCGCGAACGTGGGGCCCTGTGTGAGCGACCCATCACTGTTAATCGTAAAGGTTGAGACCTCACCGAGCACTTGATCCGCGATAAACAGCGACACGCCGCCTCCATCTATTGCGATTGCGGCCGGAGTATTCGCGTTCACGTCCGAACTGTGCATCGCCGTGAAATTCTTAGCGAGCGCTCCAGTGCTGGTGTTGTACGACATCGGCTGGATGAGTCCAGTGACGGTATCCGACACGTATAACTCCGCCAGTGTCGGATGGAGCGTAATGCCGAAGGGAGTGTTGAATCCTCCAATCGAACTGTTCTTCGTCAGGAATCCCGTCGAAGCGTTAACCGTGTAAGCAGTAACGGTCCCGTTGTGCGCGCCGGTCACCCACAGCAAAGTTCCGGCTGAATTGATCGCAAGTTCATCAGGTCCGCTCGCGTTGCCGTTGCTGACGGACGGCGTCGAGAGCGGGGTCAGCGCGCCCGTGGTCTGATTGACCGAGAATTCGTAGATTTTGTCGTCGTTGATATTCGCAACGTAGAGAAAGTTGCCGTTGGGCGACGCAATCACACCCCGCGGCCCGTTTTTCGCGCCCGCCTTAATCTGCCCCGTATGCGTGAGTGCTCCGGTAGTGGTATTCCGCGTAAACGACGACACCTTGCCGTCGTTGAAGTTTGTGACAAACGCCAGGTTTCCGGTGCCAGCCGTCGCAGTAGCGGTGGGAGAGCCGCCGCCGCCACCGTGCACCTCCGGGAAAAGTCCACCGTTGCTGTTGCACGACACCGTATTGAGCGTCGCCGCGATAACCACAACCGCGGGAATCAGCCGGAGGATGTTCCTGAGCGCGGTTCTTCTCGATGAACCCATTCGAATTCCTTGCTCTACAGCCATTCGCGCCCCTTTCCGGTCATCCCGGCCAAAAAAACAACAGCGAGTTAAATACCACAAATAGTACGCCGCATCGAACCGAACAGTTTCAGCGAGCTGCGGCTACTGGACCGTGGTATATGGGAAAGCAAATGGGAGAAAAATGCAGATCGTAAAAGTGCTGGCAATCGTGATTGTGGTCGGTGGAGGGGGAATGCTGATGGCCGCGAGGGCTAACGCGCACGCGGCGCAGTCGACTACACACGTTCGACCCAATCCGAAATGGTGCTCTGATGTCCCTGCGTCACCAGCTCCGCCAAATTTTAACCGATACTATGGAAACTGGGCAGTCGCCCGGAAGAGATGCACGAGTGCGCACGCGGATTTTGACTGCATCGACAGCTGCATCGCCGCTAGAGACCTGTGGAACAGGAAGAGGTTAGGCATCCTGAATAAGCCCGACACTTTTCCGTCTTCTACCGACAAGCTCCAAGGGCCCTTTCCGCTTCCCGGTGGTGGGAACGGGTATATTCTGCCGGCGCCGCCCGCCCCCGGTGTTCCAAAGTGAAATGCCTCAGACGCCGCACCTGTCCTGCTTAGCGCCGCCATTGCGTAGTGGGGTTTCGCATTAGACTGAGTTCTGTCTCCGCCGCTCCTTGACAGCGGACCGCATTCGGACGGACACCGACATTGATGGATATCTCATTCCGACGCGCGACTGCCGCCGACGCACCCGATGTCGCGACGGTCTATATCAGTTCGCGGCGCGCCGCCGCCGAATGGCTGCCGACGGTCGGCACTGACGACGAGATTCGCGCCTTCGTGATCCATCAGATGGTGCCGGAACGCGAGACCTGGATCGCCGAGGACAACGGCCGAGTCGTCGCGCTGCTGACGCTCCACGGCGACGACCTCGATCAATTTTACGTCGCGCCTGACAATCAGCGGCGCGGCATCGGCGACGCGATGCTGGCGCATGCCAAGCGTCTTCGCCCGGCTGGTCTTCACCTGTGGGCGTTTCAGCGCAACACTCCCGCGCGCCGTTTTTACGAAGCGCGCGGCTTCGTCGCCAAGAAATTTACTGACGGCGCCACCAACATGGAGCGCGAAGCCGACGTGCTCTACGAATGGACGCCGTGATTGTGATAAACCGCAAATTTCCTCCAAGGAGCTGATGCGATGGCAACCAAAATCGATCTCAACAACGTTCCCCGTTTTTCAGAATTGCCGATCAAGCCCGACAAACCCAAAGAATCGTCGTGGGGCGTCTTCGGCGACGACGACGAACTCGGATGCCTGAATTTCCTGACGCCCCAAGGCGTGATCGACGCGGCGCGCCTGGTCCGCAAGGGCTCGGTCTTCCGGCTCGATACGAAAATCAATTACGCCAATCCGCCGCTGTTCGCGCGGCGTCCGGCCAAGCACAACATCATGAGCTTCGAGGCTTACGGCCTGCTCGGTTTCGACGACTCGCTCGACAGTTACAACACACAGGAGGGCAGCCAATGGGACGGCCTCGCGCACGTCGGCAGCCCGCGCTACAAGGCTTTCTACAACGGCGTCAAGTCCAGTGAGATCAAGGACGGTCCGACGGGACGCCTCAGTATCCATAAATGGGCGAACAAGTTTGTCGGACGCGCCGTGCTGCTCGACGCGTTTCGCTACCGCATCTCACATGGCCGCGCGATCGATCCGCTCAAGTCGGAAAAGTACAGCCTCGACGATTTGAAGGAGACCGCCGTCGCGCA
>PMOH01000409.1 GCA_003161515.1 Deltaproteobacteria bacterium | reverse complement strand
CGCGGTCTGGCCGACAGCCGCGAAATCGCGCAGCGCCTCATCATGGCTGGACGGGTCCGGGTCAACTCGCGCCCGGCCTACAAGGCCGACCTCAAGGTCGATTCTGAAACCGACATCGCGCTGATGGCTGGTGCGCCGCAATTCGCCTCGCGCGGAGCGTACAAACTGATCGCGGCGCTCGAGCATTTCGGCATCTCGGTCGAGGGCAAGCTCGCGATGGACGTGGGCGCATCGACCGGCGGCTTCACCGACGTGCTGCTGCGACGCGGCGCCAAGGCCGTTATCGCGATGGACGTCGGCTACGGCCAGCTCGTACTCAAGCTGCGTGAAGATCCGCGCGTCACCGTGCTCGACCGCATGAACATCCGGCTCGCATCGCCGGCCGATTTGCCGCACGCGCCCGAGCTGGTGACGATCGACACCAGCTTCATCTCGTTGCGCCTCGTGATCCCTGCGGTGATCGCACTGGTCGCGCCGCGCGCCGAGATAATCGCCTTGATCAAGCCGCAGTTCGAAGTCGGCAAGGGCAAGGTCGGCAAGGGCGGTGTGGTCAAAGACGAAAAGCTGCGGAACGAAGCGGTCGCGGGTATCGTCGAGTTCGCCGGGAAGATCGGCCTTGACGTGGTCGGCACGCTCGAATCGCCGATTGAAGGCGCAGCAGGAAATCGCGAATATCTCGCGCTGATGAAGTTTTCCGGCGAATCCGGCAAATGACGCGTGCGTGGGCGGTCGGCCTGGATATGGGTGGCACCAATATCCGGTGCGCAGCCGTGTCCGTCGCCGGCGACGTGATCCTGATGGAGCACGGACCGTCGCTCGCGTCGCGCAAGGCCGGAGACGTCGCCGAAAATATCGCCACGCAGACCCTTCATTTGCTCGACACCGCGCGACGGCGCGGACACGGATCGCCGCGCGCGATCGGAATCGCGGTGCCGGGCCCGCTGGACGTGCAAACAGGAACCGTGATGCAGGCGCCGCACGTCGCGGCGTGGCGCGGATACCCGTTGCGCAATAACCTCGAAAGGTTGATCGGGCGCAAGGTCGTCGTTGACAACGACGCCAACGCGTGGGCGCTCGGCGAATACTGGCGCGGTGCGGCGCGCGGCCGGCGCGACGTCGTACTGCTGACGCTTGGCACCGGCGTCGGCGGCGGTCTGATCGTCGGCGGCAAGCTGGTTCATGGGCGCAGCGGGATGGCCGGTGAATTGGGCCATGTGACCGTCAATCCCGACGGCCCGCCATGCGATTGCGGATCGCACGGATGCCTCGAGGCGTACGCGTCGGCGTCGGGACTGCGCGGCCTGGTCGAGAATCGACTCGGTCTGCGCCCGGGGTCGCCACTGCCATTGCAAATTGTAGATTCTGAAAAAAATTTTTCTGTGCGAGGATTGTCCGCCCAGGCTCGCCGCGGCGACCGTCTCGCGCTCGAGACCTTCGCGATCGCCGGTCATTACCTGGGAATCGCGATTGCGTCGTTTCTCAATATTTTCAACCCGGAGCTGGTCGTGATTGGGGGTGGCGTCGCCGGCGCGCTGCCCTACATGCGCAAAACCATGACCGCGCAGGTTAAAGCGCGAGCTTTCACCGCGATCTGTTCGCAGGCGAAAATCGTGCGTGCGGCATTGGGTCCGCGCGGCGGTGTGGTGGGCGCGGCCTACGCCGGCCTGCATCCGGTGATGCGCTCGTAGCACCGTTGCTACATCCTAGACCCTAGGCTGAATCTGATAGATACTGGAGTCGGTTGCGCAGGTGCAGGGTCCACATGAGCGCGCGAACGTATAGGTCCACTTTTTCAAGCCTTGCCGTCGTGGTGACGTTTATCGTTGCCGTCTGTGGACTTGCGTCCGCGCAAGATGGTATCGGCGAGACCACGATTCCGCCATCGTCGCCGCCCGCGCGAGCAGTGCAGGCGCCCAGTGCGACTGACGAGCCCGCCGACACTTCGGCGCCCAGGCCCAGCAAGCCCGCGAACGTCATCCCGTACACGGTGCGCTCCGGCGACTCGGTCGGCACGATAGCCCAGATGTTCGGCGTCACGCCCGAAGAGGTTGCTCGCGCCAACCGGATGCATGTTGACGATGAGCTGCAGGTTGACGAGGTGCTGAAGATTCCGCATCCCTTCACCACCGAGGTCACCAACCTGAGGTCGCAGATCGAGACGTTGAGCGCGCAGCAGCAGGCCGCGGAGCAGAAGTCCGACTCGGCGCAGGAGCAGGTCAAGACGCTCCAGGGGCAGGTGCAGGATCTGACCAGCCAGAACCAGGATTTGGATCTTGGGGTCAAGCTGCTGCCATGGTGGCGGGCGACTGCGATCAGCCTCGCGATTTTTGCGGTCATCATGTTCGGCGTGATGCTGCTGACGATGTTCGAATGGTGGCGGATGCGGCGCAGGTTCATGGCGCTGGCGGCGATGACCGACGCGCTCAGCCGGCTCGACTACAAGTACAAGGCGATGTTCGCGAAGGCGGAATTGCGCTTGCAGCAACTGTACGGCCGGCGGCGTGGCGCAGTGACCGAGAGTCAACCGCGGCCGCGGATGCCCGAGGAAGTCGAGATCGAGCGGCTCAACGAAGAGCTCAAGCAGATTCTCGAGACGCACTTGCTGCGGATGGGCGCGAAATTGCCCGGCTCGCGGCGCAAGGGATGGCGCGAGCTGTTTGGCGGCACAGACGTCGGCGAGACGGTCGAAGCGCGCGGCTATCGACGTTAACTGGAACCTAGGAGGAAACTTCGTCATGAGAAAATTCGCACTGATGGCAATCCTCGCGACCGTGATGGTCACACCATTCGCAATGAGCTGGGCGAGCGGCACGCGCGGGTCCGATACGCCCGAATGCTGCGTGAAAAAACAGGGATGCTGCCCGAGCGCGTCCTGCTGCAGCGGCGGCAGCCACAGCATGGGCGCTCACTGCATGATGCACATGACCTCGCACTAACTCTCTCTTGTTCTCGATAGTAGGACGGAATTTATTCCGTCGGATCGGGCCGCCAATATCCAGGAGCAAATGATGAATCGTCTATCAAAATTCGCACTAGGACTACTCATAACTATCGGACTAGCTGGCACTGCAATGGCAGCCGACACCACCGAGAAATCCGTCACTGGCAATCTCGAAGACGCCTACTGCTACGGCACGATGGGCGCGAAGGGCGCCGGTCACAAGCAATGCGCAATCAAGTGCGCATCCGCGGGAATCCCGGTGACGCTAATCGAAAAAGGCACCGAGAAGTCCTACATCCTACTGCCCAACAAGGACGCGTCCGCGCTTCCCCAGGACGTGATCTCGCGAATGGAAGACGAGGTAACCGTGACCGGCAAGGAATACAACAAGAACGGCACCGAATACATCGTCGTCGAGTCAGTAAAGTAGCGGGTAGCCGTAGGCCTACAGCGTCGTGCTAGAGCGCATCCTGCCGGGCGCATCGCAGCTACAGAACTACCATCCACTGTTAGTGCATTTCCCGATCGCCTTCATCTACGGCGCGTCACTGTTGTATTTCCTCGCATGGATTAGCAGGAGTGAAAAACTCCAATGGACCGCACTCTGGATGCTGATACTTGCGGCACTAAGCGCGGGATTGGCCCTAGCCAGCGGATTCTACGCAGCACCCGGCCTGATGGTTGCGCAATCAGTCCGTCACGAACTGCTAAGCCATCACAAACACCTGATGGTCGCAGCGTCGATACTAACCGGCGTCCTAACACTATGGGCGCTAGCATCGCGCCCAATGCCTACAAGAGCCCGCATCCTATTCCTGACCGGCCTACTAGCCCTGATGGCCCTAATAGCAGCAGGCGCAGACCTAGGCGGCGAAATGGTCTATGCATACAACGCCGCCGGCTCCGCGTGTCCACAACCAATCGACTTTAAGAAGTAGCCAAGATTCTGAGCCTCGTTCATGGCCAGTCGTAGGAAACGTGCGTCTCCCAAGATTTCGGGACCGTTCCTGCGCCGAATTACGTCAGTGGCAGAGCGAGTCGATCCAGGTCGTTATCCGTTCAACATCCCGGCTTTCTCTCACGGTGTGGACATCGCGATAACCTCGAACGTCACGTTTTTCGTCGGGGAAAATGGATCGGGAAAGTCCACCCTGCTTGAGGCCATCGCCGAGAACAGCGGCTTCAATCCCCAAGGCGGAGGTCGCGAGCATCAGGTCGCTGGGCACCGTGACCTCTCAGATTTGGCCTCCGCCCTTCGCCTCTCGTGGTCGCTCAAAGTGACTGACGGATTCTTCATGCGGGCGGAAAGCTTCTACAATTTCGCCACCTACATCGAGGAATCCGGTAGCAGCTTCGATAGGTATGGTGGCCGCCCACTCCACGATCAATCTCACGGTGAATCCTTTCTCGCGCTGTTCTCGAACCGCTTCGATCGCGGAATTTACATCCTCGACGAGCCCGAGGCCGCGCTGTCGCCGCAGCGGCAACTGAGCCTATTGAGTATCATCCATCGACTGGAGAAAGCCGGCCGAGCGCAGTTTCTGGTTTCCACTCATTCGCCGATCATTCTCGCGTATCCAGGCGCCGTACTACTCAGCCTGGACAGCGACGAAATTCGCCAGGTGCAATACGAGGACACCGACCACTACCGAGTCACCAAACAGTTCCTGGCCTCACCGGAACGCTACTTCGGGCACCTATTCTCCGAGGAACCTGATGACGAGGATGAAACCTAGCGTCATCTGCCAGATAGGATCTCATCACAAATTGCCGTTCGTCAGTCTTCGTCGGAACGCGCGATTCCTCTTCAAATGCCACTCCCGGCTCATCGCATCTCCGCGCGAGTCGTGGCGCTCGGCGTACAACAAAAACCATACGCGGCCTCGCGTTGACCGCGCTCCCGTGCCTGCGTTGTGACGTGCGATGCGCCGCTCGAGATCGTTGGTCCATCCGACGTACGTCCGATACCCGTCGATACCGCAACTACCGAGCACATAAACGAAGCACCCCATCTCATCATTCCCCTCTCCAGAAGCTAGAGAAGTCGCGGGTGAATTGATCATGCGCTACACACGCCCTGACGGACGAAAGCGAACACGTCCGTTACGCACCATCGAGCCACCGCCCCTGAGAGCAAAGTAGCGCGCCTCGCGCAACTTTGCGCTTCTCACTGGGTGCAGGGGTCACCCCTGCCGCCCGCCGCGCAGGCGATTATCCTCACTTTCCTGATAGGTTCCCAGCGGCTTGGCGTTTCGACTATGTTCGATCGGACGTAATCGCATCCGGGGAGAATTCTATGGGAACTGCCAACGGCCGCAAATCGATCTTTATCACCGGCGCCGCATCCGGGATGGGCCGCGAGACCGCGCGCCTGTTCCGCGAGAAGGGATGGTTCATCGGCGGCTACGACGTTAACGCCGACGGATTGCGCGCACTCGAAAAAGAATTAGGCGCCGACAACTGCGTCGTGCGTCGGCTCGACGTCACCGACAAGCCCGACTACGAAAAAGCGCTCGCGGAATTCGGCGCTGCGACCGGTGGCAAGATGGACATCCTGTATAACAACGCCGGCATCGGCGTCGGCGGCCCGTTCGATGAGCAGCCGTTCGAAGACATCCTGCGCGTGGTGCGCGTGAACTTCATCGGCGTGCTCAACGGGATTCATTCTGCGATCGGTCTGCTCAAGGCGACGCCGAATTCGCTCTGCTTCACAACCTCGTCCTCGTCGGCGACCTACGGGATGCCTGGAATCGCCGTCTATTCCGCCACCAAGCATGCGGTGAAGGGATTGACCGAGGCGCTGTCGATCGAGTTTCGCCGCTACGGAGTGCGCGCGGCCGACACGCTGCCCGGCCTGATCGACACCGCGATATTGCCGGAGGGAACCGCCGAGCGCGCGCCGAAGGAAGGAATGTTCCGGCTCATTCAGCCGATAGAAGTCGCGAAGATTGTCTGGGAGGCCTACAACTCCGACAAGCTGCATTGGTATGTGCCTGAAGAGATCGGCGATCTCGATAAGGCGGCGGGCAACAATCCTGAGTTGGTGCGCGAGCAGATCGTGCAGATGATGACGTTCGCTGAGGCGCAAAATGCGGGGGCGAAGAAATAACTAAAATTGTATGCGGGGCTCCGCGCCCCGCGCCTGCGGCAGGGGTGACCCTGCACCCGGTAATAAGTAGAGGCGACCACGTCTTATATCGAAAAAGTTCTAACAGGTGCGAAGCACCGCATCTTTTCTTAATTCTAAGGTGCAGGGCTTAGCCCGGCCGAAGGAAGCGTGAAACCCACNNTTTCACATTCAATAAAGTGATTTGCCTTTCCCGAAGGACGACGACGATAAAGTGAGCGAGCTGGAGGCATTCAGCCCCGACGCGCCTGCGCTCACGACCGCGGTGGCGCGCGGGTCGCGGCGTCGCGAGTCTGCGATTCTCGCCGCGCTCGCGATCGCCGGCGCGGCGGTCGAGTATCCGCTCGCGTTCGCGCTAAAATCGCTCGACCGCTCTGAACTGGTGCGCGCGCTACCGTTCCTCGGCGTCACGATTGTGCTCGCGGCACTGATTCCGTTGTCGATTCGACTCAGCGCCGAGCTCGGATTGCCGGGCGCGCCGTTGATTGCGGCGAAGTGCGCTGGAGAGAAACTACATTTTTCGATCCGCAGCCTGCTCCACGTCTCGATTGGCTACGCGATTCTGGCGGCGGTGGCAGGCGCGAGCGTGCTGGCGCTTGTGATCGTGCCGCTGGTGCTGATTCAGCATGGTGGCAGCGGCCTTACGGTTCCGAAGACTCCAATGCTGACGGTCGCGCCCGGCCGGATCGCGTTCGTCGGAGCGTCCGTCGCGATTGCGGCGGCAGTCAGCGAGGAAATCCAGTTTCGATTTGTGCTCTACGCGCTGTTGGGATGGATCGCGAGGCTGATGTCGCGCGACTCGCGCGATCATCCGGGACGCCGCGCGCTGTGGGTGGTGACGTTCGCGCAGGGCTACCTGTTCGGATTGATTCATCTGGCGCCGTTGGCCGGGACGATATTCCATAGCACGCCAAAATTTTTGATCGGCGCGCTGGTGATGCCGCAGACGTGGGAGGGCGTGGTGTTCGGACGTTTGTATTTGCGGCGAGGATTGGAGGCGTCGATTATCGCGCACGCAATCATGGATGTTTCGCTCTTTGCGTTGGCGGCGATCGGAGTGTTGCATTCTCATCTCGGCGCGGGGTGAATGCGCGCGCACAAAAGGAGAAACCGGCAATGGCGGAAATGGGAATCTACGAAACGATGCGCACTCTGCGCGCCGTCAGGCGTCTGCGGCCCGACCCGATACCGGACGACGTGCTGCATCGCGTGCTCGAAGCGGCAACCTGGGCGCCGACCGGCGGCAACGTCCAGCCGTGGCGGATAGTCGTCGTGAAGGATCCAGCACTCAAGCATCCGCTCGGCAAGCTCTACAATGAGCGATGGATCGCGTACTCGAAGCAATATCGCGGCGCGATTCCCGCGAGCGCGCCGGCGGAAGTGCGCGCGCGAGCGGAACGCACGCTGGCGGCAGGCGATTACCTGGGCGCGCATTTCGGCGAGACCCCGGTGGTCGCGATGTTCTGCTTCAATCCGAAAAATATGGCGATCACGGATGCGAAGCAGGATCGCGTTTCGGTGGTTGGCGGCGGATCGGTTTACACCGCGGTCGAGAACCTGCTGCTCGCATGCCGCGCCGAAGGGCTCGGCTGCGTGCTGACGACCCTGCTATGCGAATGCGAGCCGGAAGTGCGCCGCCTGCTGGCGATTCCCGATCCATGGTACACCGCGGCGGCGATTCCGATCGGCTATCCAGTCGGACGCGGGCACGGTCCGCTGATACGGCGCCCAGTCGAGCAGCTCGCGTACCTGGACACGTGGGGCAAACAAATTTGATGCGTGCGTCAATAATCGCTTGACACCATCGGCGTCGTCGCGCTCCTATGTTCGCGCGGCGTTAATTGAATTTGGATCGCAGGAGATTGAAATGAAGATCAAGCAGATCGCGATTGCGATCCTGGCATGCCTGCTCGCGGTGGGCTGCAGTCACGGACTAAGCGGGACTTACTTGCCCAAAGGCGGCGGCATGGGCAATGGCATCGTGATGTCGAAGCTCGAATTTATCAACGGCACCGAGGTCAACATCTCGATGATGGAGCAGACTGTGCGCGCCAACTACAAAGTTGACGGCAAGCAGGTGCTGCTGATCGTCAACGGCCAGCAGGAAGTTTTCAATCTCGACGACGCGGGATGCCTCGACGGCGGCAGTCTGTTCGGCAAGTTTTGCAAGGGCTGATTCAGCGAGCGGGAATCGAGTCTAAGTGCGCGGCCCGGGCCTGGTAAGGTGAGGGCGCGCATTCCCTTCAGG
>PMOH01000478.1:6954-7679 GCA_003161515.1 Deltaproteobacteria bacterium | reverse complement strand
GACGAGAAGACCGCGCGCGCGGCGAAGATCAAGACGAGTCGTGGCGCGAAATCCTGACGGAGAGACCTGCGATGGCCGACACCTCAAAAATATATCTTCGACAGGCGCAGGTCGGTCCGATGGCGAATTTTGTTTATCTCGTCGGCGATCCGGCGACGCGCAAGCTGGCGGTCGTCGATCCCGCGTGGGACGTCGAAGCGATTCGCAAATTCGCCGAGTCGGAGGGCTACCAGATCGACAAAATCCTGATCACGCACTATCACCCCGATCATCTCGGCGGTCACATGATGGGCCAGAATATCGAGGGCAGTGCCAAGATGCTCGAACAGGTCAAGGCCAAGGTCTATGTGAACCGCAATGAGGCCGACGGCGTGAAAAAGGTCGCGGGATTGTCAGACTCGGACCTGGTCAAAGTCGATGCAGGTGACACGGTCAAGGTCGGCGATCTCGACCTGAAGTTTCTGCACACGCCCGGGCATACGCCGGGATCGCAGTGCTTCCTGGTCGAGGGCAACCTGATTTCCGGCGACACGCTGTTCGTGAACTCGTGCGGGCGCGTGGACCTGCCCGGCTCCGATCCGGAAGCGATGTATCACAGCCTAAACGACACGCTGCGCAATCTCGACGACGCGACCGTGGTGTATCCCGGCCATGCGTACTCGTCGGAATCGAGCACGACCATCGGCGACCAGAAGCGTCACAACATGTACATGCGATTCCCGACG
>PMOH01000478.1:0-6877 GCA_003161515.1 Deltaproteobacteria bacterium | reverse complement strand
AGCGTAGCCGAGGGACCCCGGATTTTTTGCGGTGCTGGCCGACGCACTCTCAAACATGGATCAAGAGAGGTGATCGCAGGTCGAAGTGTGTGTGACACTGCGCGAATCGCAGGATCATCCGGCGTGCATATCGCTCGCGCCATGGTTGGGGTGCGCCGGTTCGCATCGAGAAAAATCCGGGGTCCCTCGGCTACGCTCGGGATGACACGAAGGCCAGCGCACGCGGGCCTCACCTTCAGAATGACACCCAGACTACACATCCTGAAGACCCCGACCGCCTAGCCCATGCTTTCCAGGTTGGGTAAAACCATCACATGACCGTGTCCAAGCACGACCGACACGAGCCCGCTGCGCAGGCCGAAAAGCTGCGCGACGAGATCAATCGCGCCAACTATCGCTACTACGTCCTCGACAATCCGGAAATTTCCGACGCCGAATACGACCAGCTGATGCGCCGGCTCGAGGCGCTCGAGCGCGAGCATCCGGAGTTGGCGACGCCCGATTCGCCCACGCAGCGTGTGGGTGCGGCCCCGAGCGAAAAATTCGGCGTCGTGGTGCATCGGCGGCCGATGATGTCGCTCGGCAACGCAATGGACGCCGAGGAGATGCGCGAGTTCGACAAGCGCATCAAGCGCCTGCTGAAGTCCGACGCCGATATCGAGTACGTCGCCGAGATCAAGCTCGACGGATTGGGTATCGAGCTGATTTACGAAGATGGGCGGCTGACTGTGGGATCGACTCGCGGCGACGGAATCAACGGCGAAAACGTCACGCAGAATATCCGCACGATCAAAAGCGTCCCGCTCACGCTGCGGAATCCCGACCACGGCAAAATCCCGCATCTCCTCGAAGTGCGCGGCGAAGTGATTTTTCCACGCGCGGGTTTTGCAAAGTTGAATCAGCAGCGCGACGAGGCCGGCGAGCCTGCCTTCGCCAATCCGCGCAATGCGGCGGCGGGTGCTCTGCGGCAGCTCGATCCGAAGATCACGGCGTCGCGCCCGCTCGACGCTTTCATGTATTCGCCCGGTGTGATCGAAGGCGCCGCGTTCAAATCGCAGTGGGAATTTCTGCAAGGGATCAAGGCGCTGGGGCTGCGCGTGAATCCATTGTCGCGCGTATGCAAGGGCATCGACGCAATCCTCGAATACTGGAACGAGATCACCGAAAAGCGGCACGAGCTCGACTTCGAGGCCGACGGCGTCGTCGCCAAGGTCAACTCCTACGCGCTCCAGAATCAGCTCGGCGAGGTGTCGCGGTCGCCGCGCTGGGCGATTGCCTACAAGTTCAAGGCGCAGCAGGCCGAGACGGTGGTCGAGAAGATCGACGTGCAGGTCGGCAGGATCGGATCGCTGACGCCGGTCGGCAAGCTGCGTCCGGTGCAGCTCGCGGGCGTGACGATTTCGAATACCTCGCTGCACAATCTCGACGAGATTCGGCGCAAGGACATCCGCGAGCGCGACACGGTGCTGATAGAGCGCGCCGGCGACGTGATTCCCTACGTCATCCGCGTCACCAGGGAAGGTTCCCCGCGCTCGAAGCCGTTCGAGATGCCTGCGAAATGCCCTGAATGCGGCGCGGCGATCGTCCACGAGGAGGGCGACGTCGGCTACTTTTGCGTCAACGCGAACTGTCCGGCGCGGATGCGCGAATCGATTCGCCACTTCGCGTCGAAGGGATGCCTCGATATCGAGGGACTGGGCGACAAGCTGGTCGGCCAGTTGGTCGAGAAGGGTCTGGTGAAGGAGCTGGACGATTTGTTCGGGCTCACGAAGGACCAGTTAGCGGGACTCGAACGAATGGCGGATAAGAGCGCGCAGAATGTGCTCGACGCAATCCAGAAAGCGCGCAAGACGACTCTCGAAAGGTTCATCAACGGACTTGGGATTCGGCACGTCGGCGAGCATACGGCGCGTCAACTCGCGCTAAAATTCAAAACTATGGACGCGCTGGCGGAAGCATCCGAGGACGATTTGCTCGGCGTGCGCGATATCGGCAATGAAGTTGCGCATAGCATCCGCGAGTACTTCGACGAGCCGCGAAATCTTCAGGCGGTCAAACGTCTCATCAAAATTCTCGAGGTCGAAGTACCTGCCGCAATCGAAGGGCGAGGCGCATTGCGCGACAAGACATTTGTGTTAACCGGGACACTCGAATCGATGACGCGCGAGGAGGCCGAGCGCAAAATCATGGCGGCCGGCGGTCGAGTCACGTCGTCGGTGAGTCGCAAGACCGATTTCGTAGTCGCGGGCGCCGAGCCGGGATCGAAGTTGAAAAAAGCGCAGGATCTAGGAGTGCGAGTGCTCGATCAGAAGGGCCTCGAATCGGTTCTTGCGGGGACGGGTTGACGACTCAAAACAAAAAAGAGCGCGCGAGGTTGCATCTAGTCATCAGCGGAAGGGTGCAAGGCGTCGGCTTTCGATTCTCGGCGTACGACGAGGCCAAAGATCTCGCACTTGCCGGATGGGTGCGCAATCTCCCCCATGGCGACGTCGAAATTGTCGCCGAAGGGAGCCGCGAGAACTTGCAGATGCTGGCGGCGTGGGCACATTTGGGCCCGCCGTCGGCGCACGTAACGTCGGTACGCGAAGATTGGTCCGATTCTACAGGGGAATTCACCGAGTTCCGGATTCGCTGATTCCAGTACAAAAACATGGCCCTTTAATGGCTCCCCTGGATTAGCTATGCTTCAAATCCGCGTGTTGGAGTATTTGCAGGGCTTCGAATTGTCGGAGTTAATTTTCAATCAGGCTCTAACCACAAGGAGATTGGACTGAGATGGCTGTTCCACCTGAGGTGGCTGGACAAGCTGCCGAGTCGCATGGTTCCGCTGCGCCCAAACCGCATCTGCAGCGCGACCACGTTGTTATCCGGTTTGCGGGCGACTCTGGCGATGGGATGCAGTTGACGGGGATGCAATTCACGGCCGAATCCGCGCTGGCCGGCAACGATATCGCAACACTGCCCGACTTTCCCGCTGAAATCCGCGCGCCGCAGGGCACCCTGGCCGGAGTCAGCGGCTTTCAGTTGAATTTTTCAAGCAGCGAAATTTTCACCGCCGGCGACGAGCCCAACGTGCTGGTCGCGATGAATCCCGCGGCGCTCCAGGCCAACATCGAAGACGTCCCGCCCAACGCCGTCATAATCGTGGACCGCGAGGCGTTCACCGATTCCAACGTCAAGCGCGCCGGCTACAAAACCAATCCGCTCACCGATCATTCGCTCGACAAATTCCAGGTGATCGAAGTCGATGTGACCAAGCTCACCTCGCTGGCCGTGCATGGGATGGGGCTGAACAATCGCGCCGTATTCCGATGCCGCAATATGTTCGTGCTCGGGATGCTCTCGTGGCTGTATCAGCGGCCGATTGAGAGCACGCTCACTTACCTCGAAAGCCGTTTCAAAAAGACTCCCGAAATCCTCGAGGCAAACGTCAAGGTGCTTAAGGCCGGGTTCAACTACGGCGAGACGACCGAGATGTTCGCGAGCTCATACGAGGTGCCGGCCGCGCGAATCGCCCCGGGACTCTATCGCAACATCACCGGCAACAGCGCGACGGCGCTGGGATTTGTGGCAGCGGCGGTGAAATCCGGACGTCCCCTGTTCCTGGGCTCGTATCCGATTACGCCCGCCAGCGACATCCTGCACGAACTCGCAGGTTTCAAGAATTTTCCTGTTTATACTTTTCAGGCCGAGGACGAGATTTCCGGCGTGTGCGCCGCGATTGGAGCGTCCTTCGGCGGTGCGATCGCAATCACCACGACCTCAGGCCCCGGCATGAACTTGAAGGCCGAGGCGGTCGGGCTCGCGGTCAAGGTCGAGCTGCCGATGGTCATCACGGACATCCAGCGTGCGGGTCCTTCGACCGGGATGCCGACGAAGCCCGAGCAGGCCGACTTGCTGCAATCGATGTACGGACGGCATGGCGAGTCGCCGATTCCGATCATCGCGGCCTCGACGCCGGCCGACTGCTTCGATTGCGCGTACGAGGCGGTGCGAATCGCGGTCAAGTATATGACGCCGGTGATTCTGCTCACCGACGGCCAGCTCGCCAACGGTGCGGAGCCGTGGCTGCTGCCCGACGCGGACAAGCTGCCCGAAATCAAAGTTGAGTTCGCGACGAATCCCGAGGGCTTCCTGCCCTACAATCGCGATCCGGAGACGCTTTCGCGCCCGTGGGCGGTGCCGGGGACCAAGGGCCTCGAGCATCGCGTCGGCGGACTGTCGAGCGAGAACCTCACGGGCAACGTGAGCTATTCGCCCGCCAACAACGAGCTGATGGTGCGGACGCGCGCGCGCAAGATCGCGGGCATCAGCCGCGAAATTCCGCCGACGCAAGTGTTCGGCGACGCCGACGGCGACCTCGTCGTCCTCGGATGGGGCTCGACCTACGGACCGATTCGCGAGGCGGTCAAGCATGTGCGCGCGAAGGGCAAGAAAGTTTCGCACGTGCATCTGCGCTACCTGAATCCGCTCCCGCACGACCTCGAAGAGACGCTCAAGCGTTTCAAGCAGGTCATGATTCCCGAAATGAACATGGGACAACTGGTCAAGATGATTCGCGCCGACTACCTGATTCCGGCCTTCGGTTTCAACAAAATCCAGGGCCGTCCGTTCAAAGTCAGCGAGATCGAAAACCGCATCAACCGGGCCCTGGAGGGCTGATCGAAAATGGCTACCGCTCTTAACCGCAAGGATTTCGTTTCCGACCAGGAAGTGCGCTGGTGTCCAGGATGCGGCGACTACGCGATCCTGGCCGCGGTGCAGAAGACGATGCCCGAATTCGGCATCGCGCCGGAGAACACGGTTTTCATCTCGGGCATCGGATGCTCAAGCCGCTTCCCGTACTACATGAACACCTACGGCTTCCACACGATTCACGGCCGCGCGCCGGCGTTCGCGACGGGATTGAAAATCTCGCGGCCCGATCTCGACGTGTGGGTCGTCACCGGTGATGGCGACGGGCTCTCGATCGGCGGCAATCATCTAATCCACGTGCTGCGGCGCAACGTCGATCTGAAAATTCTGCTCTTCAACAACAAAATCTACGGACTCACCAAGGGCCAGTACTCCCCGACCTCGGAAGTGGGCAAAGTCACCAAGTCCACGCCGATGGGCTCGGTAGATTTCCCGTTCAACCCGATCACGGTGGCGCTCGGCACGCACGCGACTTTCGTCGCGCGCACAATCGACGTCGAGCAGAAGCATCTCGGTGAGATGCTCAAGCGGGCGCACGCGCATCGCGGCGCGTCGTTCGTCGAGATCCTTCAGAACTGCAACATCTTCAACGACGGCGCATTCAACGACGTCAGCGATAAGGCGCTCAAGGCCGACCATCAGCTCATTCTCGAGCACGGCAAGCCGCTTATCTTCGGCAAGAATCGCGACATGGGAATCAGGATGAACGGGATGCGTCCCGAGGCGGTGCAGCTCGGCGCCGGCGTGACGGAAAGCGATCTCGTCGTGCACGACGAGACCAATCTGTCGCTCGCGTTCATGCTCGGAAACTTCGAGCCTCCACTGCCGACGCCGGTGGGCGTCTTCTACGCGGTTTCGCGGCCGACCTACGACGGCGCCGTCAACAAACAGCTCGAAGACGCAAAAGCAAAGCAGGGCGCCGGCGACCTGAAGACGCTCCTAGGCAAGGGCGACACCTGGACAGTGACCAGCTAACCCTCGAACATCCGCAACGATAAAAAAGGCCCGCGAGAAAAAATCTCGCGGGCCTTTCTCTTTTACATTCTCACCGCGGCAGCTCGCACCTGTACACCTTCATCACGTTCTCGCCCATCACCTTCGCGCGCGCCGACGCGGGCAGCTTGTGCGCGAGCTCCTCGACCTCTTCGATATAATTGCCGACGTGATCGGGATGCGGGAAGTCCGATGCCCAGAAAAATTTGTCCGCGCCGCACAGCTCGACCATCGCAGGCAGCGATCGCTCGTCGGGATCCGCCGAAATCCAGCAGTTGCGATTAAAGTAGAAGCTCGGCTTCTCCTTGAGCGACACCGTGCGGCCCATCGCGCTCGCATAGACCGCGTCGAGCCGGCCGAGCCAGTAATCAATCCACCCCGCGCCCGCTTCGAGCAGCACCAGCCGCATCCTCGGGAATTTGTCGAAGGTGCCGTACTGGAAGAAGCTGGTGAACGCATGACGAATCGCGTCGGCCGCGACGATATTCAAAAAGTAATAACTTCCGCGCATGAACTTGCGATCGTAACGACCCGGCGCCGCCCATACCGGCTCGAGCGACGGATGTATCCCGATGGGCACATCGAGTTCCTGCGCCTTGGCGAACAGCACGTCGTGATCAGGATGCGCATGCGGCTTGCGCGTCATCACAAATTGCGCGACCCATCCGCCTTTGCAGCCCGCTTTCACCGCGCGTTCAAGCTCGGCCGCCGCTGCGACCGGATCGCCGAGCGACAGGTGCGCGATTGGAATCAGCTTGCCGCCGCTCTCAGAGCAGAAGTCCACGATGTACCGGTTGTAGGCGCGAGTGCATGCCTGCGCGAGCTCGGCGTCCTCGGTCTCGGTCTCCCACAGCAGGCTCATGGTGGGATATAGAAACGCAGCGGCGAGACCTTCAGCGTCGATTCGCTTGAGGCGATCCTTCGCGTCCATCGCGCCGAACGGTGCCAACCCGCCGTAAGTCGGCGGGCTATCCCACTTGTCGTCGCGCGTCGCACCCATCGCGGAGAGTCCGCCGAGCCTGCCGCCGCTGAAAACCTTCGACGGCCGTCCCGCGACCTCGAGATACTCGAGTCCCTTGTCATCGGTGCGCACTCTGACGGCGCGGTCTTTGTACTTCGCTTCGATATAGCGATCCCACAGACCTGCGTCTTCGAGGATATGTCCATCGGCATCGACCGCGCCGGTGAA
>PMOH01000480.1:6966-8433 GCA_003161515.1 Deltaproteobacteria bacterium | reverse complement strand
GAGATAGCGAGCCCCATCGCCGACGCGATTACCTCGAAACGATCGTGACTCGTCACGCCGTTGGCCAGCAGCATCAGCCACAACGCCAGCAGCGCGTCGGGCAGCGCCGCGAGCAGCGACAGCCCGGCCGCTATCGTCAGCAGGCGCGGCTCTGCCTGGTAGCCGCGCTTGAGCGCGCGCCACATCGCGGGAATCGCGGCCGGCATGTCGTCACGCGGGCTCATCGAGCGCAACTCCTTCTTCGGTCTCGGCCGTTTCGCCGAAGCGCGACGCCTGCAACTCGAACATCGTGTGGTAGCGGCCGCCGAGCGCCATCAGTTCGTCATGCGTTCCGAGTTCGACCACGCGTCCGTGTTCGAGCACGCAGATTCGATCGGCGTGACGCACGGTCGAGAATCGATGCGAGATCAAAATAGTAGTGGCTTGATGCGTCGCCTTGAGGATGCGATCGAAGATCTCGCTCTCGCCACGCACGTCGAGCTGTGCGGTCGGCTCGTCGAGCAGCACGACGCCCGCGCCGAGCTTCACCGCGCACAACGCGCGCGCGAGAGCAATCCGTTGCCACTGACCGCCCGAGAGATCGGTGCCGTTCTGGTATCCGCGCGCGAGGACGGTGTCGAGCGACGCGAGGTTCGCCGCGCCCGCCTGCACCAGCGCCTGCTCGATCGCATCGTCGGGCGCGCCCGCGGGGGACACGTTGTCGCGCAGCGGCAGCTCGAACTTCGTGAAATCCTGAAAGACCGCGGTCACCCGCTCGCGCCATGCGTCGATGTCGAGCTCGCGCAAATCGACGCCATCGATCTCAATCGCTCCTTCATTCGGGTCGTAAAGGCGGCAGAGCAGCTTCGCGAGTGTGGTCTTGCCGGCTCCATTCTGGCCAACAATCGCGAGCGACGAGCCGGCGGGAATCGTCAAATCAAAACCAGCCAGCACCGGCTCGGCAGTTCCGGGATACGCAAAGGTCACGTTGCGAAATCGAATTTCGCGCGCAGGCATGTTCTCGGCAGTGCGATTCCCTCGCGCAAGATTCCCAACCGGCCGCATCGCCTCTTGTAGGCGAAGCACTGCGCCAGCGGGTGCCGCGGCCCCATCGAGCGCCCACGACAGTCCGCCGAACGCGATCATGCTCGTGCTGACCGCCGCGCTGGCGAAGGTGACGACATGGCCGACTGCGATGCGTCCATTGGCGGCGTCTGCTGCCAGCGCCCAGAACACGATCAGGTTCGCGGACAGCACAATCAGCAGGCTCCATAGCACAGGCTGCTCGCGCAGCCGCGTCGCCTCCCAGCGGAGTTCGAATAATTGTCGTCGCCGCGACATGAACCGCTCGATCGTCCACGACGCAAGTCCGAACAGGCGCAGTTCCTTCGCAGCGGGCGGATCGACGGCCAGTCGATAAGCGTAATCGGCGTGCCGCTGCGCCTCGCGCACCTCATCTGTATTGCGATCGCGCCAGACTCCGCTTTC
>PMOH01000480.1:0-6800 GCA_003161515.1 Deltaproteobacteria bacterium | reverse complement strand
GCGGCGACGCGACTACCGAGGTTCGCACCGACCGCATGATGGAACGGCGGCGTAATCTGGAGCAGCACGAACACCGCGCCGACGGCTATCAATGGCGTAGAGAGAGGATTGCCGCGCTGCACGGCACCGACCAACGCACCCATCGCGATCGCAAATAAAGCCGGCAGCAATCCGCGCAGGCCGAGCGCGGCCCACCACGCAATCGCGAGCGCGCGATCGGCCTTCAGCAAGACGCCGAAGAACTTCCATTCAGGGCGCGCTTTTAGACGATCGAGCATGGGAACCATCATTATGATCGTATAACCGTCGAGGCATAGCTCCGGTTACGCGCGAGCGTCGAGATCATTGCCATCGTTTCGGCACGGTCTTCAGCCTTTGAACCCCGAGCTCGTCGCACCATTGCTCGAAGCGTTCACGTGGCACACCGTTGAATTTCAGATCATCGAGCGAGTCAGTGAGCGGGACCGTGTCGATCAGCGTCGCGAGCTTTCGGTAGAGGAGGGCGTCGTCACGATGCTCGACCAGCGTTGCCGCAAGCTGGACCGCGCCACGCGGCTTGACCGTCCACTGAGAAACGTCCGCGGGAATCTGCTCGATCCGCTGGTACGCGCCGAGCAACAGCGCGGCAGTCTTCTTGCCGAATCCCGGCAGTCCCGGAAATCCGTCAGCGCTGTCGCCGGCCAGCGCTAGGAAGTCCGCCATGCTATCCGGCCCGATGCCACGCTCGGCACGGAACGCCGACTCGTTCGTCACTTTTTTCTGGCGCCGATCGACCTGGACCACGCGATCGCCCCGGATGCATTGTCCGAGATCCTTGTCGGGCGTCATGATGCGCACCTGATCGACCTGGTCGCGAAACTTGCGCGCCCCAGTCGCGAGCCCGTCATCCGCCTCGTACTCGTGCATCGACCACGCCGTCACTCCGATCGCGCGGACGGCGTCCTCGGCAGCATCGAATTGTGATCGCAGCTCGGGCGGCACGCCTTCATCGCTTTTGTAGGGGAGATACAGATCGTTCCGAAACGAGCGAATCGGATTGTCGAACGCCACCGCAATGTGCGTGACGGCCTCATCCGCATCATGCAGTAAGGACAGCAGAGACTCGACAATTCCGACGGTTGCCTTGGCATCTCTGCCCGACGGCTCGCGGTGATCCGGCCGCGGCGCATAATGAGCGCGATAGAGCTCGTAAGTTCCGTCAACGAGATGCAGCCTCACGTCCCGACCATAGCACGCATCGTCCTATCGGCATCGCGGCGAAATTACGCTGAGCAGTTTCGAAAAGTTACGGGCCAGCGACGCAAGTGCTTCGCCGGCCCGAGCCGATTGGTGTAAGGGGGGCAAACACCAACCAGCGCCCCCCCATTTATCAAATTGCCGCCCGTGCGCATAGTGCTCATCGTTGCCGGGCAGTGGAAAACGATCCACTGCCATCGATGCCAGGCGTGAATGTCTCACCCTTCATTTGACTTTGGTGACGAGCGTCAACCTCAATTGGCGTCCTGCTTAGGCGACTCTAATCTATCCCGTAATTTGTCCGTTCATGCCTCTTTACATAACATTACAACCAGTATATTAATGAAACAGTTGGTTCTGACCACCTAAGGCGGATTACGGCTGATCGGACCGTCAGCGGGGTGGAAAGAGGCAAAAGTTATTACGGGGACAACGGCCAATTTCGGCCCAAATAAACAGACTGAGGAGGACACGGGAATGGAAAAGATCACGAAGATGGTTGTGAAGGCTCGTGAGTATGCGAAGGGACAGACGATGGCGGAATACGCGCTGATCCTGGCGGCGGTCGCAGTCGTGGTGTTCGTAGGCTACCAGACAATGGGCACCACCATCACCACGTTGCTCGGCAGCGTTGACGGCAAGCTCTAATAACTGAGGCTCTAAGTCCTGGGGTGGCGGCGTAACCCGCCGCCACCCCAACGAAAAATATCGGAGGTCTAGGGAGAAGGTATCAATTCGATCACGAAAGTTGGTGGCTCGGGCCCGCGAATATGGTCGCGGCCAGACAATGGCGGAATACGCTGATCCTGGCAGCAGTCGCGGCCGTGGTGTTCGTAGGCTACCAGACGATGGGCACGACCATCAGCACGTTGCTGGGGAGCGTTGACACAAGCCTTTAGTCGTTCGATGGCCTGACGGGTCGTCGGAAGTGGTCTCTTAGCGGGGACTGCAATTCAGTCCCCGCTGAGAATTCACTCCGGAGAAGATACGACCACCCTGGGAGGGGAAGTCAATGCGCCACCAGACGGGAGTTTACTGGTTAATAAGAAATCCGCGCGGTCAGACCATGGCCGAGTACGCGCTGATCCTCGTAACGATCGCTGTAGTGGCCACTGCCCTCGTCCAGACTGCGGGCACGAACATCGAGGGACTACTACATAATGTGATTAATCTATTTTAGCCGGCGAGCCGCGCAGGCGATGCCATTTGCGTTGGCCGTCCGAATGCTTTGACGGTGCGCTCTCCGCGTTCTCAGTTCCTCTCCCCGGGACATGGAGATATTTTCAAGCCTGAACTGAAACCTTCCAGCAGGACATACGCCTTCGAGCGTTCCGCTCCGCATGGATCCGTCGATTCGATATGCCAATATAGTTGCGACCACAGGGTCGGAAAGGTGTGTCGAAATCGATGAGCGGACTGGAGGCGAGCCGTCAATTCTGGGATGAAAAGGCCCGGGAAAATCCGTACTGGTATGTATCGTCGGCGGGTCCGTACGAGGGACGCGACCTCGCCGAATTCTGGGCGTCGGGCCCGAAAATCTGGAACGATCTGAAGTCGGGATCCGGCTACCAGCCGACGCCGAATGACACCGTCGTGGAAATCGGCTGCGGCGTCGGACGCCTCACGCGCGCGATCGCGCCCGAAGCCGGCAGGGTGTTCGCATTCGATCTGTCGGCGGAGATGCTGGCGATTGCACGCAGTTCGGTCGAGGCCGCCAACGCGACGTTCAATCGCGCAGAGACGCCGGCACTCGCCGAAATCGCGGACGCCTCGGCCGACGCGTTCGTCGCGTACTGCGTCTTTCAGCATCTGCCTGATTTGGATGTGCTGCGAGCATATCTGAACACTGCGGCGCGAGTGCTCAAGCCGGGCGGCCGCCTGATTTTCACGATGACGCCGCGGACGTGGCGCGACTCGATTGCGTTCGCGCTGCGGATGCGTCGATGGCTGGTCGAGCGGCGCACTTCGCAGGGTCCGCGCGGGCTGTATCGCAACGAGTGGTACGGAATCCGCCCGACGATTCAGGAGATCGAAAGTCTGTCGCCAATCAAAACTGAAAATCTCCTGCTGCACGGCGACAAGTGGCTCTTCTTCGGAACGCGCTGAACTTGGAACATTTATCTCTGATGCAAAACTAAATTTCGAAAATCCGCTAGCAGGAGGACATTGCCATGAAGATGATTGGGTTCGCCGCTCTCTTTATCGGGTTGGCCGTGATCGCAAGCTCGGCTCGCGCTCAATCGATACCGAGCCTTAACCTCGAGGGCACCGGAGATTTGGGGCCTGGACCAGGTGCGTGTGTCGCGGCGGGATGCTCGGGGATGTTCAGCGCGACCCTGTCAGGCAAACTAGCTGGAGATGTAACCGCGGCGCCGCTGCAGATGAATTTCCAGGTCGCGAATCGATTCGTATGTGCGTGCGGATCGACGGCGGTTCCATGCCCAGCCGCGATCCCATGTCCAACGCCGGCCAGCGGAACGTCCGCCAGCGACGCGAGTGCGGAGGCGTCGTCGAAAACCGGAGGCGGCCATTCTAACGTCGAGGCCCAGATTGCGGCGCTTCAGCATCAGACCCAATCGCTTCAGCAGCAAATGAACGCGATCGTAACCGGTGGATTATCGCTCATTCCGGGATGCTTGCCCGCGACCGGAAATGGAACCTTCTCCGGCACCCAGTACACGGTGAATTTCGCCGGTCAGCTCTGTTCCGATAACGCCACCAACCTGGTTTTGTCGGGGCCGATTTCGATTGTTCAATCGCCCTTGTCTGCTGGATTGGTAACCTGGGCGGCGGGAACTCTGGTCGCATCGGGAACGGTCCACATACCAGCACCGCCGACCGGCAATCCGATACCAATCAGCGGCCCGATGGTGGTGAGTATCGTCGGCGCGGTTGGTGAAATTCCGGCGCTGGTGCCGTAACTGGGAAGGGGAAGCGGGAAGGGTAAATCACTTTATTTAAGTGAAACCCGCGGTGGGTTTCACGCTTCCTTCGNNCTTCGGCAGGGGTGACCCCTGCACCCAGTGAAAAGTGAAAAGTAACTAATCGCAAAATGGCGAGGACGCCCTTTTTGCTCTCAGGTTGGTTTCCCTGAGTGATTCAGTTCTTGTGTCATTCAGAGCGAAGCGAAGAATCCCGGATCTTACCTCTCCCTTCGGGAGAGGTCGTGCGGCGACACTTGTGTCGCGCACGGGTGAGGGCGCCCGCATCGTGGTGAATGCCAGCGCCCTCACCCGCGCCGGAGGCGCGTCCTCTCCCGGGGGGAGAGGTGTTGGATGCGGCCGGTAGATGATGAAGCTGCGCTGGCGCCGAGCATGGCTGGATCTTTGTCTCGAGTCTTTTTCGGCGCCGACATCAGGTATCCGTCTTTGAGAATCGCCGCCGTCTGGTCCCATTTGACCTTGTAGTCGATGCGAACGCCGACCCATCCTTTCTTGCCCATGTACGGCGGGATGAAAAACCGTTTCGGATCTGAGTTGACCAGGATTTCCTGAACCATCGCCGGCGCCTTGACCCACACCGCGAGATGTCCGCTGTCGTGATGGTTGTTGTCGGTCATCGCGAACATGCTTCCGCCCGCGACGCGAAACGTACACTCGCCCCACGCCTCTTTCTCGAAAGCGTCGGGGAACGCAAGACAGGTCTCGCGCAGTCGCTTTATCGCGGGATTTGAATCGTCATACTTGCGGGGATGTGCCATCGGATATTACTCACTCAATACTTGCTGATTCACGGCGATTTTACTTGCTCCCTCGATAACAGGATTGATGTTACGAAAATATCGTGACTACTAGAACCTTCGGACGCGTCGGAAAGTTACGGTTTCGATGCTAGGCTTGCGCGCAGAATCGAAAAATTAAACCAGCACGTTGGAGGTGGAGGATGCGGATAGTTGTTTGGATGCTTGCTTTGGTAGGAGTAGTGACGGCCGGATGTTTTCAGGTAGCGCCGCAACCGCCACTGCCGCCAACGACGATGAGTAGCTGGGGACCGGCTGGCGGGTTTACGCTTTCGGCGGGACCGTCAGCTTGCTCCGGTCATGCGACGCTGATCGCCGGACACACTTCGGTCAACGATCCCTGCTTTACCGGGATCGACAATATAGTGGTGTGCACGGACACTTCGGCAGCCAGTGCCGTCCAATGCAGCCCCGGCGCCGGCTATCTTGCTATCTATGGCAGCGGGGCCGACACGATCGCATACTCCCGGCTCAAGTAACCGCGGGCCGAGGTATCGTTTCCGTGCCGGCTAGTGGAAGTGCGCGGCTCCTACCAGGACATATATCAGCAGGATGACGAGCATCGCCGGCACCAGTCCCCCGTATCGGCCGGAATTACGAAACCTGTAGTAGGCAGCACCACCGGTCGCCAGCAGAAGCAACAAAAGAATCAAAACCATGATCGTCCTCCTTCGTTATTCGTGCGGACCGTCGATTGTTCGCGACGCTAAACTTATTGTGGCATAATCCTACACAATGATTCTAGAGTCATAAAATTTGTTTATTGATGGATTCCGATAGGCTAATGTCGGCATGACGGCTTATGGTCGGCGACTTGCTGCTGGCGGCAGCGGGTTGGACTACGGCATCGCTCTGGGGGGATACGCTAGTGAAGTTCTCGCGTTCGCGAAAATTGATGTTGGTCGTGACGGTAGGCACGTTGATCGCCTTCGCGCCGCCGCTTACGTATAGCGCACGTGCACAGTCGGAGGCGCCCGAAACCGCGACCGAAAAGGACATCCGTGCCGCGACCGTACTTTTCTACGAAGCGTTCAACAGCGCCTTGCACGGTGACCTCGATCCCCTGAACGCCGTATGGTCCCATCGCCCGGACGTCACCAACCTGAGCGCGGCCGGCGGTCACGCGATCGGATGGAACGAGGTTCACGCCGGATTTCTGAACATGGCTCGGCTGTATCCCGGCGGCAGTATAGAGCAACGGAACATGAGCGTAGTCGCAGGCAAAGACATGGGTTATTCGGTCTGCATCGAGACCGGCCAGTTGCGTTCGGCGGACGGCCCGATGGTCACCTTCAATCAACGCGCGACCAATATCTTTCGGCTGGAAGGCGGCGCCTGGAAGCTGATCCACCATCACGCCGACTCCAATCTCAACGGAGCGGAAGCCGCCGCCTCCCGATAGCGACTATAGTTTGTCTTTCGGGCAAGTTGGTCGTGACTACTGCCCCAAGCGCTGTCTGCTCTAGTCAACTAGCTTAAGGTTCCGCCTCGTCATTACTCTCTAGTTGTGAGGCTTTCCTTTGCGGCTTCGACTAATGACGTAGATGCGACGACGCCGCTCCCCGTTGAGGGAGCGGCGTCGCCGGTTAGTCATTCAGTTTCGATAGGCCCGCTACTGCAGCAGTGCCGAGGCTGGGGAATTGGCCGGGGTCGAGGCCGGTGCCGACGTCCCCAGCGTCCAGGTTCCAGCGCTCGGACTGAACAGCTCGTAGTAGTCGGTCTGGCCAGTCGAGCCGCACAGGGTGCCAGCCTCTGCACTGCCAATCGCTGCCGACGCCAGGCTTCCGACTGCGCATTCGCCGCCTACCACTAACAGGTCTCCCGA
>PMOH01000439.1 GCA_003161515.1 Deltaproteobacteria bacterium | reverse complement strand
GGATTCTCGCTCGAGGATCGCTACCTCAAGCGCGCCGGTCTCGACTATTGGCCGCTGGTGGATTTGTGCACTTACACTGGATGGGATCAGTTCGCCGAGCAGCATCACGATTCACCGCGAGCAAAATCAAAATTCTTTTCCACGCACGGTCCGACGTCTTATCTTGACGCCCACTACAAGCGCAGCGATTTCCTGTTCTTCGGCGGCGAGACGTCAGGTCTAGGCAAAGAATTTCTGGCGGAGAGAACCGATCGGGTCTATCGCATACCGATCTTCGAGGCTGGTGTGCGCAGCCTGAATCTTTCGAACGCGGTATCGATCGTCGTGTATGAAGCGCTACGCCAGACGGGCGCGCTCAGGACTTCTTGACGCTGCAACTACCGCAGCCGCTGCTGCAACCCGACTTCTCACCCTCTGCAGGCGGCGGGCCGAAATAATAACCGGCCTGCTCGAGTTCGCCGGGCGACACCCATTTCAGATTTTCTGCAATCGGCGTATCGCAATGCACACAGACGCGGCGTTCGCCACTGTCGTCGTCGAGCGCGACGTACGTCAGCACCGATTTGCCGCAAGGCACGCAATCCGCCATCGGAAATGACGAATCTCTAAGTGCGAGCAAAGGCGTAGGCATCGAATTCACACTACACGATTGTGCAGGTGAAGTTCGATGCCTCTGCGAGGTCAGCCGTGACGATTGCCGCCAAGCCTAAGGTGCAGGGGTTACCCCTGCCCAAGGAGGTGCGGAACCCACGGCGGGTTCCGCCTTAAATCAAGTGATTTACCCTTCCACCTACTGTCGCCGATAGGGCTCCCCCAGCGCGCTAGGAGCCGCCGCCTGTCCCCCAAATCCCGCCAGCACCACGAGAGTGAGCGCATAAGGCAGCGCGAGAAATAACTGATACGGCACGACGGTGCCGAGCGCCTGCAAGCCGAACTGCAACGCCATCGCAGCGCCGAATAGTAACGATGCGGCGGCCAAGCCCCACGAATTCCATCGCCCGACTATCACCACCGACAACGCGACGAAGCCGCGGCCGGCCGAGATATTCTCGACGAAGGTGTTGGCGTACGCCAGCGTCAGGAACGCTCCCGCCAACCCCGTCAGCGCGCCCGACACGATCAGCGCCTGCCATCGGATTGCGATTACGCCGAGCCCGAGCGCGTCGGCCGCCTCGGGCCGCTCGCCGCATGCGCGCAGCCGCAGTCCGTAGCGTGTACGCGTGATCACGTACCAGATCGCCGGCACCAGGATGAATGTGAAATATACCAGCGCGTTGTGATCGAACAGCGCCGGACCAAGCAGCGGGATTCGCGCCAACGGCCCGAGCGGGATTTTCGCCATCGGCGCCACCATGAACGCCTTGCCGGTCACGCCGAACAGCTTGCGATAGAAGACCCCGGTCAGTCCGAGCGCGAGAATGCTCACCGCGGTTCCCGTGACGACCTGGTTGACCGCGAGATTCACGACCAGCACCGCAAAGATCGCATTGATCGCGACGCCCGCCACGATTGCGCCGGTCAGGCCGAGCGCGTCACTGCCGCTGAAAAACGCGATCGTGAGCGCTGCGAATGCGCCCGAGAGCATCGCGCCTTCGATCCCGATATTGACGACGCCGCTTTCCTCGACCAACAGCTCGCCCAACGCGGCCAACAGAATCGGCGTCGCCATCGTGATTACCGAAACAAGGAATGCCTCAAGCATCGGGCGTCTCCGCCACCGGCGGCACCGCGGACGCGTCATCACCAGCCGCGCCGAAAATATTCTCGCGCAGCCCGGTCCACGCCGGCGTGTCGAACGCGAGGATGATCAGAATCACGAGCGCCTGGATGACCTGCACCAGCTCCGGCGAGATCCCCTGCGTCCGCTGCATCGCCTGCGAGCCGTTGTCGAGCGCGCCGAACAGTAGCGCGGCGGGAATCACGGCGATCGGATTCAGACGCGCGACCAGCGCAACCGCGATCGCCTCGAAGCCCCAACCGGGCGAGAGCTTCTCGTATAGACGATGTGAAATCGCGGACACCTGCACCGCGCCGCCAAGCCCGGCCAGCGCGCCTGACAATGCCATCACCCACACCGTCAGCGCGGGAATCCTGATGCCGTAGAACGTCGCCGCGCGCCGGTTGCGGCCCATCGCGCGCAGCTCGAAGCCGGCGCTGGTGTTGAAGAGCAGCATGTAACACGCGACGGCGAGAACCACCGCGAGCAGCATCCCGAGGTTGAAGCGGCTCGGCGGAAAGTAAAATTCGAGCTGCGCGGCGAATGCGATCGGCGAGCTGGTCGGATACGCGCGCGACGGTTCCATCAGCGGCCCGTGCACCATCCAGCTGAGCATCTGCACCGCGACGAAGTTCAGCATGATAGTGCTGATGACTTCGTTGACGTCGCGCCGCGCGCGCAGCCATCCGGCGATCCCGCCCCACACCGCGCCGCCAATCGCGCCCGCCGCGAGAACAATCGCGACTGCAATCGAATGCGGTAAATCCCCTAGATGCGTTCCGATCGCGCCGGCTGCGATCGCGCCAATCGTCAGCTGTCCGTCGGCCCCGATATTCCACAGCGCTCCCGAGAACGCGATCGAGACCGCGAGCCCGGTGAAAATCAGCGGGCAGGATTTCACGATCGTGTCCACGCACGCGTTCCAATTACCGAACGCGCCTTCCCCGAGCGCCGCGAACACGCCGATAGGCGACGCGCCGAGTGCGACGAGAACGATCGAGATCAGCGCGGCCGACAGCGCCAGCGCCGCGAACGGTTTCGCAATCGAGGACGGCATCAGTCGCGCGCCCCAGTCATCAGCAGACCCAGCCGCTCAGGATCGCGCTCATCGGGACTCGTCTCGCGAATTTTCCCGCGGCTGATAATCAGCAGCCGCCCGCATATCGCGAGCAACTCGTCGAGGTCGCTGGAGATCAGCAGCACCGCGCCGCCGCTCGCCGCAAATTCGAGAATCCTGCGATGAACTTCGGCGGTCGCCGCGAGATCGAGACCGCGGCAGATGTTATGCGCGACGATCACCCGCGGCCGCGACGCGATCGCACGCGCAACTTCCAGCCGCTGGCGATTCCCGCCAGAAAGCGCGCCGGCGATCGTTTCAGGACCGGGCGCGCGAATTCGAAACCGCTCGATCAGCTCGCGACCCAGCTCGATCGCGCGCGAAGTGTTCAGCCATCCATGCGACGTTACCTGCTCCCGGAGCGGACGCGCGAGAATCAGGTTCTCCCACAGCCGCATGTCGAGGATAAGCCCGTCGAGGTCGCGATTCTGCGGTATCACCGCGACCGCACCGCCCGAAGTCATTTTCCCATCGCTTGGGGACCGCACACCGGCGAGCAACTCGACCAGTTCTGTCTGTCCGTTGCCGTCAACCCCGGCAATTCCCACGATCTCGCCGGCGCCGACGCGAAACGACAGCCCGTCAAGAACCCGGCGCCCGGTACGATCGTCCAGCGTGAGATTTTCGACCCGCAGCACCGGATCGCCCGCCCGCAACTGCATCGCGGCCGCGTCGGGTTGAACGACGATCTCGCCGATCATCAGGCCGGCCAGTTTTTCCTCGCTGGTCTCGGCCGGAGTCGTACGAGCGACCACGCGCCCGCGCCGCAGCACGGTGATTCGATCGGCGACCGCTATCGCCTCGGCCAGCTTGTGCGTGATCAGCACTACGATTCGGCCCTCGGTGCGCAGGTTGCGCAGCAAGTCGAGGAACGCGCGCAGCTCCGAAGGCGCGAGCACGCTGGTCGGCTCGTCGAGAATCAGCACGCGCGGATTGAAGCTGAGCGCGCGCAGCACTTCGAGCCGGACACGCTCGGCTACCGAACGATTCTCGACGGTGGCGCCGGCCGGCGGCAGCTCGAATCCCAGCTTAGCGGCGAGCGCTCGCGCCCGCGCCGCGACCGCCACGAGATCGAGCAACTCGCCGCCGGTGTCGAAACCGCCCAGCGCGAGATTTTCCTCCCACGTCATCCGCTCGAACAGCATCGGACTCTGATGCACCGCCGCAATCCCGGCCTTTAGCGCCGCGCGCGGCGAGCCTGCCTGAAGCCTATGATCGTCGAGGAGCGCCTCGCCGTGGTCGGGCGCGAGCGATCCCGCCAACACGTTCATCAGGGTGGTTTTGCCTGCGCCGTTTTCGCCGACCAGCGCGTGAATCTCACCGGGACGCGCCTCGAAATCGACGCCATCGAGCGCGAGCGTACGGCCGAAGCGCTTGGTTATGGCGATTGCGCGGAGCAACTAGGCGGCGTTCACGCCGTAATGCGCGCGCACGTATTCGAGCGCGGCTTCGCGGGTTTCGAGCGCGCCGTCGAGCTGATGGTCCTCGACGTCCTTCAGAATTTCCTTGAAGCGCGGCCCCGGCGTAAATCCCAACTGCTTCAGGTCCTCGCCGCCGATCAAACGCGGCGGACGAATCTCGGCAGCGGTCATCGTCGTCATCGCGCGGCGGCAAAAGTGCCAGTAGCCGAGGTACGAGCTCGACGCCATCGCGTCCATGAACGCGACGTCCATCAATTCGTCGAATCCATCTTCCGCGAGCATCCGCTTGAGCGTCGCCGGACGCATCCGCGGCGCCATGCACAGCTTCAGATGATTCTTCACCAGGTACGCGACCCGCTCCTGCACCGCGCGCGATCGTTTCAGCCGCGCGAGCATGTTGGCCGCCATCACCGCGCCGTCGTCGGTATGACCATAGAACGTCACCTTGTCGCCGACCTCCGCGCGGCACTTCGGCTTGGCGATATCGTGCAGCAGGATTCCGAACGCGACGGTCTCGGTGCATCCGGCGGGCAGCATCGCGACGCCAATCCGCGTGTGCGTGTACACGTCGCCCTCGGGATGGAAATTTTCGGGCTGCTCGCATCCGCGCATGCGGACGACCTCGGGCAGCAGGATTTGCATCAACCCGCTGTCCATCATCAGATCCATCGCGCGCGCGGCGGCACCCTCGGTCATCATCATGACGATTTCTTCGCCGATTCGCTCGGCCGCGATATCTACAATCGTCGGCGCGGCGCGCTTCATCGCAGCCCAGGTCGCGGGGTCGATGGTAAAGTTCAGCCGCGCAGCAAAGCGGGCAGCGCGCAGGATGCGCAGATGATCCTCCTCGAAACGGTCATAGGGATTTCCGATCGCGCGAATAATTCCAGCGCGCAGATCGCGCATCCCGCCGACCAGATCGATCAGGCGGTCCGCGATCGGATCGTAAAACATCCCGCCGATCGTGAAGTCGCGGCGGATAGCGTCTTCCTCGATCGCGCCAAATCGCACCGACGAAGGCCGGCGCCCATCATTGTATTCCGCGTCGGCGCGAAACGTCGCGACCTCGAACAGGTCGTCGTCGATCAGCACGCCGATCACACCGAACTTCGCGCCGACCGCGATTGTGCGGTCGAACAATTTCTGCACGACCTCAGGACGTGCGTCGGTCGCGATATCGTAATCCTTGGGCTCGACCCCGAGAATTCGATCACGCACACATCCACCGGCGAAAACGGCCCGAAAGCCGGATTCGACAAGTCGGCGAACGATATGCAGCGCCTTTTGCTCTTTGTCGCTCATGCGCGATGCGCCCCTGGGCGCGCACGACATTGTATGTGAAACCCGCGGTGGGTTTCA
>PMOH01000471.1:7488-8163 GCA_003161515.1 Deltaproteobacteria bacterium | reverse complement strand
CGCGCAGTCAAATCAAGCGCATGGAAAATCGCGCCCGCGCCGAGGATCGCAACCGCATAGCCGGTCGCACGCGCGCGGCCCGACAGACGATCGAACACGAACAACGCCGCCGAGAGCGCGTAACAAGCAAGCGCGGGCATTAGCCACAAAGTATCCATCGGCTCTTTTTAGCGTTAGTGAAAATCGATACCGAGCACAGCCAGATCTACACCATCGCCAAGATGAGTAGCGAGGATTCGGTCGATCGCGGGGACGTCGCGAGCGGCAATCGCGTCGGGCAGCGCGGAGTTGGCAAGGTCTTTGAGTCGGCGCATGCGAACCGCCGGATCGATTTCGCAGGCGTGCAGCCGGCGGCGCGCTGCGCGCAGCACTTCGAGGTTACGCGCGTACTCAATCCCGAACTGATCCTCCAGATTTCGCCTGAGCCGCGCCGCGAATGCCGGTGAAGCGCCGCCGGTTGAGATTGCGATTTGAAGGTCGCCGCGTTTCACGACGGCGGGCGCGATGAAGCTGCACAGCTCGGGCACGTCCACGACGTTTACCGGGATCCCTAATGCGCGCGCCTCGGCAGCCAGCTCGCGATGTAACTTAGGATCGTCGGTCGCGGCGTACACCAGTACGCATCCGCGGATATCGTCGCGCTGATAGTTGCGCGCGAGGTGGGTCACCAATCCG
>PMOH01000471.1:4781-7464 GCA_003161515.1 Deltaproteobacteria bacterium | reverse complement strand
CGCCACCGCCGACGACTACGCATTCGCGGCCGGTCACGTCGAGAAATATTGGAATGTATCCCATGAAACTCAGGCGATTTTATTACATGATGACGTAATGAGACAGTCCCAAACGCCCGATGCGTCGCCGACGAACCAGGCTTTCGTTCGAGCAATCAATAAATCTCGCGGGACCGTGCTGTGCGCGCGGCTCGAGAACGCCGGCGGTCTCGCGGGCCAGGGCCGCGGACTGCTGGGTCGCGACGGCCTCGAGCCCGGCACCGGGATGCTGTTCGACAACGGGCGCTTCACGCCATTCATGTGGATGCACATGTTCTTCATGCGCTTTGCGATCGATATCGTCTTTCTCGGGCGCGGCGACACGGTTATCAAGATCAATCGGCGGCTGAAGCCGTGGCGCCTATCGTCTGTTGTATTCGGTGCGCGACGGGCTCTCGAGCTTCCGGCGGGCGCATCGGACGAAAGCGGGACTCAGGTTGGCGACCATATTGTCTTTGAAAGTATTGAGGGTTTAGCGAGATGAAGGCGCACTAGGTCCCGGCAACCTAACCGCTAACCCTTCCCTGGCTGGAAGGGGAAACGGATGGTGGAGGCTGGTGCCTGAGCTATCGGCATTTGGCGCTTTATGTATCTACGCTGGGTCACTTTATCTTTGGTCATCTTTACGTTGCAAAGATACGCCCTCTGTCTTACTTTGTTGCGGGTTCGCAACCAACCGTTGCATCTCTGCGGCTAGCGTAATCTGCCTAGAACCGAAAAAGTCGAAGATATTGCTCAATAGATCGAGATGGCACGAGAGATGCTCACGCTAAGTCTCGCTCTCGCACTGTATAAAGTGTCGCTTGCGCGATGCTCTCGCTTGTCGGGGAGAAGAGATATTGCGGGCTCGCGCGGCGCCCTACGGGACGCAGCGGCAAGTTGAAGGTAATTGAGCTTAATTGACGGGGACAATTGGCCAATTTCGGCCAAAAAAATGATCAGGAGGACATGGGACTGATGGACAAAATCACGGGACTCGTTGTGAAGGTGCGGGAGTATCAGCGCGGTCAGACGATGGCCGAATACGCGCTTATCCTGGCCGCGGTCGCGGTAGTCGTATTCGTCGGCTACCAGACGATGGGCACGACCATCACTACGCTGCTGGGCAGCGTGGACGGCAAGCTCTAAGCGAAAAACGCAAAAACCGGGGTGACGGACTAATCATCCGCCACCTCAAAATTAAAAACGCGAAAAATTATCGCGCGGAGGAGATGACGACATGAACGCAATCACGAAGTTGGTAGTGCGGGCTCGCGAGTACGGCCGTGGACAGACCATGGCTGAGTACGCGCTCATCCTGGCGGCGGTCGCGGTGGTGGTGTTTGTCGGTTACCAGACCATGGGTACCACGATCACTACGCTTTTGGGCAGCGTTGACGGGAAGCTCTAATCGAGCAGGGTGAAATCCTTGGGTGGCGGACTAACCCATCCGCCACCCAGTTTTAAATCCGAAAAGGTATGGCTTGACGGTCGTCTGAAAGTGTCTCCTGGCGGGGTTCCAAGCGAGCCCCCTTCAGGAGAAGCGTTTCGGAGATACGACCACCCTGGGAGGGGAGTCAATGAGCCGCCGGAAGACAGTCTTTAAGCTAATAGCAAGTTCGCGCGGTCAGACCATGGCCGAGTATGCGTTGATACTCGTCACGGTCGCCGTAGTAGCCGCTGCCCTCGTCCAGACAGCGGGCGTGAACATCACCGGATTACTTCATAATGTCATTGTTTTGCTTTAGGCAGGCATAGTGACGCTGCGGAAAAATTTGAGATGACGATGAACCCTATTCCACACCGCAAGACCAATCATGTGCCTTTTTGTAGCAACTATCTGGCTATTACAGGCTCCGATTTGCTAATCAGTACAATCGCGAGTCTGAGCGTATTTGAATCTCCTTTTAAGATGTATAGGATGCATAACAGTTTTCGGGTGCATAACAGTTTGAAGATAGCCGGTCGCCACGAAGCGGCCGGAGGGGAGGGGTGATATGAGACGACCGATGGTATTCGTCTTGCTGGCGGGGTTAGCTGCGATGCTGGCTTCGGTGATGGTGTATTCCGCCTTGAAGCGGCGAGAGGCCGAAGTGCAAAACGCCATGTCGCACAACGTCGAAGTGGTTGTGGCGGCGATGGACCTTCCGCTCGGCACCAAGATCGAGATAGGGGAAGTAAAGACGGCGCGATGGTCGGCCGACAGTCTTCCAGATGGGTCGTACACCGATCCCAAACAGGTCATTGGCAGCTACGTAAAGAACTCTTTGGTAGCCAACGAGCCGATCGTGCAAGCCAAGCTGTTCACCGGGGACAAGACGGCAGGCGTAATGCCGCTGCTGATTCCGTTCGGGATGCGCGCGGTGTCGGTGCCGGTGGATGAGGTCAGCGATGTCGCGGGCTTCGTACTGCCGCATACCAGAGTGGACGTGCTGGTCGCGACCCAGAGTGAAGGGGCAGGCGACAAGGCGTTTTCGAAGGTGATTCTGCAGAACGTCGAAGTGCTCGCGGTGGCGCAGGAAGTCGAGCAGAAGAAAGACGAGCCGGAAATCGTGAAGGTCGTCACGCTGCTGGTGACGCCGCAGGAGTCCGAGCGCCTGGCGCTGGCGAGTCATTCGGGGACGCTGCGGCTGGCGATGCGCAACTACAATGATAACAAGATCGT
>PMOH01000471.1:3518-4648 GCA_003161515.1 Deltaproteobacteria bacterium | reverse complement strand
CCGACGATACGACCGACGCCAGCGCCGATACGGCCACAACCGTGGCGAGCGCTCCCGAGCCTGAACATCACGACCTGGCATCGCCACTCGTTGCTCCGGCCGGCGCGCCGGGTGCGATAACGAATCACGTGCCGACGCCTAAGACGATCGACATTCCTTAAGCGAGCCGAGGAAGACGGAGGGGAAGAAGATGAAATCAAAACAAGGACATATACTGCTTCCGTGGCTGGTCGCAGCTATCAGCATGCTGCTGTTTCAGCCCGGCCTGCTGTTCGCCGACGACGGCACGACCATGGCACTCGCTCTGAATGCGGGCGAGAGCTACGTAATCAACAACGTCAGCCCCGGCGCGGCGCCAGCGGTCAACGTCATCACTAACCCGCACGCGTTGGTGGTGCATAATGAGGAGCCGGGCAAAGTAGTCCTGCTGGGCGCGGAAGCCGGCGAATGGACCGTCTCGGTCAAGACCGGAGACGGCAACACCGTCAAGTACGATGTGACCGTCAAGTCGGTCGCCAACATCAATGACATCAATCATCCGGGAACCAGCCCCGCGGCAATCTCTGGCACCGGCGCATCGACCGGCACCGCGGCACCTGTAGTGGCGAAGATCGATCCGGGCACCGGTCCGGTCGCGTCGGCGTCGGCGCCGGTTTCTTCAAGCTATACGACCACGACGGACATCGTGAGCACTGCCTCAGCCAGCGCGTCTGCGCCGTCTGCGGGAAATCCAATCACTGCGACTCCGCCCGCTCCGGTCAGTCACTCGAGCTTTGATTTTGGCCCGACGAATCCGGCCGCTTCGTACGCACCGCCGCCGCAGTCCAGTCAGTCAGCTTCGGCTGCATTGTCGAATGAGCGCTACCGGGTCGATCCGTCCGTCAGTTTGACTGGCGGTGAACTGCACTCGGGTGCGGTATCGGGCGGACGCCATTATTTGCCCGAAGACGGAGTGCAGCTCCAGACCGGATCGTCGAGAATTATCGACTTTGCGACCAAGCTGCGCCGCGTATCGATCGCCGATACGACGGTCGCGGACATCCAGGTGATCAATCCGTTCCAGGTCAACCTGATTGGGCATAAACCCGGCTTCACCACGCTGGCGATCTGGGATCAGGGCGGGCAGTACG
>PMOH01000471.1:1274-3393 GCA_003161515.1 Deltaproteobacteria bacterium | reverse complement strand
ACCATGGGCGTTGGCGGAGCGCTCACCGGGTTGTTGCTATCGCAGGGCATGACCTACGGCCTCGCGGTAGGAAACAGCAACTATCAGTTACAAGGATATTTCCAGTACCTCGAAAATCACCAGCTCGCGAAGATCCTCGCGCAGCCGCATCTGCTGGCCAATTCCGGTGAAGAGGCAAAGTTCCTGTCGGGCGGCGAAATTCCAATCGTCATCGCGCAGGCGTTGAACACCTCGATCGTCTTCAAACAGTTCGGCACTTCGGTGGAATTCGTTCCCACCGTGGTCGGCCGCGATGACATCCAGCTGCTGGTGAAACCGGAAGTATCAGAACCCGACTACGCTCACGGCGTGCAGTTGTTCGGTTTCAGCGTGCCGGCCTTCGTGACTCGGCGCGCCGAGACCCTGGTGCAGATGAAGGACAATCAGACGCTGATCATCGCGGGCCTGATCCTGCATGAGAAGAAGACGCAGCTCCAAAAGGTCCCCTACATCGGTGACCTCCCGTATGTCGGCGGACTGTTCCGCAACACGTCGTATTCGAACACCGAAACGGACCTGGTTATGAGCGTGACCCCGCAAATCGTGCAGCCGCTGCCCGATGGCGCGTCAGTTTACAACCCGACTGCGGTGCCCGATCTGACCAAAGAGCAGACCGAGACCCGCCGCTTGGCGCAGCCCGACGTTACGAGGCCGAGATTCTAGTCCGACGGACGACGAGACATAGCCGAGTAATTAGTGCATGATATGACACGGCATAGCTGAAGCAAGGAGATTGTGAAGTGTCATCGCTCGGTAAAAAAAATGATGGACGACACGGCCTGAGGGTCCAACTCGTGGGCAATGGCGACGAGCACCGGACGGAAGTTCGCGATGCTCTCGCCGCCCTCGGCGACCCCGCGTTGAACATCAATGAGATTGAACCAGATCCCGATGCGGCCACCGACGTCAACTTTGACGTGACCATGGTGGTCTTCAACGGCAACGACGAATTATCTCTCAGTTATCTCAACACCCGGGCGGGACAAGAGCCCCGTCCGGCTCTTTTTGCCCTGCTCCACGATCGTTCCCCGGATCTAATGAAGCGTGTGCTGAGGGCGGGGGCCGACGAGCTCCTGTTCCTGCCGCTGGATCCTGGCGACGCCACCCGCGCGCTGCTCAAGATTAGCGAGACCCGCCGGCGCGAAGAAGTTCACGTCGGTGGCGGCCAGATTGTTTCGATGGTGAGCCTGATTGGCGGCACCGGAGTTACCAGCCTGGCGGCGAACCTTGCGCTGGCGCTGCGTTACGCGTTCGACAAGCGGGTCGCCGTGGTCGATCTCGATCTGCAGACCGGCGGCCTCTCGGTGTTCCTCAACCTCGAGCCCGAGCGCACCATCATGACGCTGACCGAGGGAACCCGTAAGCTCGATTCGATTCAACTCGAATCGGCGCTCAGCAAGCACGCGTCGGGAATCTATCTGCTGGCCGCGCCCAAGCGGCTCGAGGACAGCGAGCTGGTCACCGACGCCACGGTCGGTGCGACGCTGGAACTGATGCGTCAGTTGTTCGACTTCGTGATCGTCGATTGCGGAACGCATATCGACTCGAACACGGTCGCCGCGTGGGAGAAATCGAATCATCTCTTTTACGTGCTCGATCAATCGATCGGCGCGGCGCGATGCGCGTGGCGCTTCGTGGATCTGGTCGGACGACTGGGACTGCACGGAGTCGAACCCGCATTCATCCTCAGCCGCTTCACGCCCGGACATCCGATCACCGAAGATCAACTGAGTCATACCCTGGCCCAGTCGATTCACTCGCGGATTCCACGCGATGAAAAAGTTCTCGAGCGGGTACAGCTCAGCGCGCAGGATTTGTGGCAGGTGGCGCCGAATTCGCCGCTCGCCAAGAGCATCGAGGACCTCGCGCGACGGCTCGAGGTCGGCGCTGAAGTCCCCGGCGCGGAATCCCCGAATTCGTTAGTCTCGCGCCTCTTGAACGTGATCGGCGCGCGCAGTTGAGGTACCTACATGAAGCTGGTTGAAAGAATTTCGCAGCAGAACGCGGCTACGCCTGCGCCGTTTCAGCGTTCGCTGATGGGCAGCGGCGCCGCCAAGCGCACGATCAAAGACACACAGGC
>PMOH01000471.1:0-1268 GCA_003161515.1 Deltaproteobacteria bacterium | reverse complement strand
GCGGCGCAGAAAGTCACCGAGGCCATCTCCGCGATCCTCGACGACGAAGGTCGCCTGCTCACCGATACCGACAAGGCTCATCTCATCGAAGAGATCAAGAACGAGCTGCTCGGACTGGGCCCCCTCGAGCCGCTGCTGTGGGACGATGAAATCACCGATATCCTGGTCAACGGTCACAGCCAGGTTTACGTCGAAAAACGCGGCAAGCTGCACGCCACCGAGGTCAAGTTCCAGGACGATCAGCACTTGATGCTGATCATCGATCGTATCGTCTCGCAGGTCGGACGCCGGGTTGACGAAGCCTCGCCGATGGTTGACGCGCGCTTGCCCGACGGCTCGCGTATCAACGCGATCATCCCGCCGCTCGCGCTCGACGGCCCGTCGCTCTCGATTCGCCGATTCGGCCGCAAGCGCTACAACATCGACGACCTGGTCGAGAAGAAAACCATCGTCCCCGAGATCGTCGAATTCCTGCGCACCATCGTCCGCGCGCGCCTCAACATCCTCGTTTGCGGCGGTACCGGCTCCGGCAAAACCACCATGCTCAACTGCATGTCGCTGTTCGTCCCCGCCGACGAGCGCATCGTGACGATCGAGGACTCGGCCGAATTGATGCTGCAACAGCCGCACGTGGTCAGGCTCGAAACCCGCCCCGCCAACGTCGAAGGCAAGGGCGAAGTCAGCCAGCGCGACCTGGTCAGGAATACCCTGCGTATGCGCCCCGACCGCATCATCGTCGGCGAGGTCCGCGGCGGCGAAGTCTTCGACATGTTGCAGGCGATGTCCACCGGTCATGACGGCTCCATCGCCACCATCCACGCCAACACCCCGCGCGACAGCATGGGTCGTCTCGAGATGATGATGCTGCTGTCGGGCGTGCAGATTCCGCAGCGCGCGATGCGCCAGCAAATCGCCTCGGCGCTCAACATCATCGTTCACGTATCGCGCCTGTCGGACGGCTCGCGCAAAGTCATGCGCATTTCCGAGATCAGCGGCATGGAAGGCGAGATGGTCATGATGCAGGATTTGTTCGAGTTCAGGCGCACCGGAATTGGACCGGGAGGCGAAGTGCTCGGCGCGTTTGTCGCTACCGGAATTCGTTCAACCTACTCGCAGCGGCTCGAGGCTGCGGGTTACAAACTCGACGGCAAAATTTTCCGCCAGACTATCGGGTAAATATCTATGGACTTTTTGATGGCAAGCGGCATTTTCGCGATCGTCTTCGTGGGCGTGCTGGTCTTCACCAGCAGTCGCGGCAGCGAAGTCGA
>PMOH01000108.1 GCA_003161515.1 Deltaproteobacteria bacterium | reverse complement strand
GAGCCGTACCTGGTCCAACCCGACCAGGTTTTCGCCATCAACCAGCAAGGTCAAAGGATCATGCCGGTGCCCGCCAGCGAGGCGATTCAGGAGGCCGGCAATGCCAACGCGCTGAAGGCGGGATTGACCGGCGCCGCGAAGAACCTGGCGATCGGTGCGGTTGCAGGAGCGGCCACCGGTGCAGCTATCGGCGCCGCAGTGGGCACGATAGTGCTCTCGCCGGCGCAAGGTGCCCTGGTCGGCGCCGCCATCGGCGGTAGCGTGGGAGCCGCGGGCGGCGGTGTGTACGGCGGAGTACAGGGTCAGGCCGCGGCTCATCGCGACGCCGACACTCAAATCTCCGCGCTGTCCCTGCAAACTCGCGAGGCTCATCCCAACTACTCGATCAATGGCTACGTGTTTTTTCCCAAGGGCGAGTACACGTCGATTCAGATGACCGTCCTGAACGAGGAAACCCATCAGACCGATACTCGAACCTCGTCATGGGACGGTGGTGAGATCGCGACCGGCAGCAACAGCACAATTCCGATGAGCACTTCGCCGACGCCAGCTATCCCGACCGTCGCGCAACCACCTCCCTCGCACAATCAGACCGAATAGCGGCTTCTGGGATCATTTCTAACGCTCGAGCAGCCAGCGTGCGATTCGCTCGCCGACGACCAGCGCCGGGATGTTGGTATTGGCGCGCGGTATCACCGGCACGATCGACGCGTCGGCGACGTAAGCGTTGTCGAGCCCGTGAATTCGACCGCGCGAATCGACCACTGCGGCGCGATCGTTCGCCGGCCCCATCCTGCACGTCCCCACCGGATGGAAGTAGTGCAGGCAATTCTGTCTGACGAACGACTCGACCTCGACGCGGGTCGTCGCGCTGCTGTTGGTCGAAATATCGCTTCCCACGAGTCGTGACAGCGCCGGTTTCGCGGCGAAGTCGCGGGCGAGCGCGACTCCGTCGGCCATCACGCGCAAATCTTCATCGTCGGGATCGGATAGGTAGCGATGGTCGATGATCAGTGGCGCGCTGCTGTCTGCACTCGCAATCCTGAGCGTACCGCGAGAGCGCGGCGTCAAACACGCCACTTCCAGTGTCCACCACCAGCCAGTCCGATTGACCGTGTCGAGTCCGCCGACCGGATAAATGTGCAAATCAAACGCCCGCGCGCATCGCGACGATTGTGCCTTGGCGATCGTCTGCTCCTCGGGCATCCAGTGATCGCGCGCGAAAGCACTCGTCATGTCTTCCAACTCTCGCGACCCCGCGTATCTCAGCGAAACCCGTGGATGGTCGTGCAGGTTGCGGCCGACTCCGGGCAGGTCGAGTGTCGGTGCGATACCAACGGAGCGAAGTTCGGATGGATCGCCGACACCCGAGCGCTGGAGGATCGAGGGAGACCCGTAGGTTCCTGCGGCCACGATTACGCGGCCGGCTTCGATGCGAACCGGACCCTCGCGTCCTGCGACAATCACAGCGCTCACGCGTCCCGAGTTGATTTCGAGGCGGTCGCATACAAAGTGGCCGACTATCGCAATGTTGGTTCGCTCGCGGACCGGATCGAGATAGGCGAACGCGGTGTTCCAGCGGACGCCGTTGACGATATTCGCCGGACTCGGCGCCATCCCGAGGTTCTCATCGAGATTGTTCAAGTCGGCGACCCGCGGGATTCCGGCCTCGGCGGCTGCGTCCAATGCTGCACGCTGGAAGGGCGTTATCTCGTGCGGCTCTGGAATCCGAACGCGCAGACGCTCGGAAGCGGCGCGAAACAGTGGTCGCAGTTCGTCGGTTGACCATCCTGGATTTCCGAGCGCGGCCCATCCATCGTAATCGACGCTGCTTCCCCAAATCGCGGCGCATCCGTTATGCGACGAGCATCCGCCGATCACGCGAGCACGCTCGAAGCCAATGACGCGCGGTGCGTACTGATCGCCGCTGTTGTAACCCCAATCGTGCGTGATCGGGATCGTGACAGCGTCGATAAGATCAGCCGGCCATCGTCCCGCCTCGAACGGACCGTAATCGGGGCCGCCCTCGATCAGCAGCACTGACTGATCCGAGTGTTCGGCAAGGAGACCTGCGATCGCGGCTCCGGCGGTGCCGCCACCGATGACGACGGTATCGGCGAACTTCGGAAGCGGCGCGCGCGCTGAAAGCGGTTCGTGTATTCGTGCCATCCGAGTCGCCAAGCTACTCCAACTCTAATGCGTTCAGAAGAATCGCGCGGCGATCGCGTTGGCGAAAGGAGCTATGCGGACAGATTTGTTACGAAGAAGGAGAAAGGCAGGGTGGGGTGCGCGCCACCTCGTATTGATAGACTCGTCCGCCCCACGAGAAAGTGGCGACCTGACTCGCACCACCCGATTGGAGTGCCGCGGCCTGGACGGAATCGGTCGGGTCTATCGCGAGCGGAGCATAGGCGAGATAGCAACTGCCGGTACTGGGAATCGAATCAGCCAAAGGCGGCTGGAAATCCATCTTGAGAAAGTTCATCGCCGGCAGCCAGCCGTCGGGCCCGGTCTCGCTGTCAACCGTCGGCGTCCAGTGCGCTTCGTCGGTGGAATTCTGCAGGTGGAGTTCACGATACTCGGGAGCGCCCGCGCCGTTCTTGCGCAACTCGACCAACACCATATCCGGATGCGAGAGCGCCATCATCTGGCAGAAGTTCCCGGGCGTCAGTTGCGCTGGAGGCTTGCTCGCCTCTTCAGTCGGCTCCTCGGCGTCCGGATTCTTCGCATCAGGGTCATCGCTAGTGCTGCCGGCCTTGTACGCAGCGTGGGCCAGGCTGATTACGGTGGGTATGACCCCAAGCAAAGGCAGGGCGCATCCGGCGGTGCCGAGCGCCATCGCGGTTGCAAGAATCGCGACGAGTACCGCCGACCCGCAGGCCTCCCGCATCGCGCGCAGAAATGAATTCCGGTTGCTCCCCACCAATTCCCCCAACCGACCCTGACTTTCGCTGGACGGAGTCTAGCAGCTAGCAGGGGACGAAACTAACTGTAGGAGTATCCGCAATTGTGATTGTCGGAAGTCCCGGGTCCGGCGGGAACGGGGGCCTTACTTACCGCCGAGAGCCCAGGTTCTGATCAAATGATGAGCGATTGCGATCGGCGGCGGCACGCGCAGACCGTCGACCTGCTTTCCTTCGATCAACTCGCGCGCGACGCTGCGCTCGAGCCATCGCACTTCAGCAAGTTCGTTTTCATCAACCTTGACGTCACGGGCTTCTGCTTTCGCGAAACATCCGATCATCAGCGACGACGGAAACGGCCACGGCTGCGTGGCGTAGTAGGTGACCTCGCCGACTTTCACCGACGCTTCCTCCATCAGTTCGCGACGCACCGCTTCTTCGATTGTTTCGCCGGGCTCGACGAAGCCCGCCAGCGCCGAGAACATCCCGGGCGGAAACTGCTTGCCGCGTCCGACCAGGCACGCGTCGCCGTGAGTCGCGAGCATGATGACGACCGGATCGACGCGCGGAAAATGCTCGGCGTTACATTTGCCGCACAG
>PMOH01000202.1 GCA_003161515.1 Deltaproteobacteria bacterium | reverse complement strand
GCTTTTGGCACCGCCTTCGCGATTTTCCTGGTGCCGATGCTCTTCGTCATCGTCGAGCGAATTTCGCGCTGGTGGAATGGAGCGAAGCCCGAGACCGGACCGACAGCCACACCCGCAGATGCCGCCCCGTCCGACTACGACCGTGCCGCAGGCGGCAGTTGAAGGACTCTTCCGCGCGCAACATTATCTGGTAGTGTTCAGGCGATTACGGCACCGCTCTACCATGGAGCCTACCAAGGAGGCCACCAATGCAAATGAACGTGAAACCTATCCCGACGCTTGAGCCGCGGGTCAACGAGATCCGCGCGCTCACCGCGAAGATCGTCAACCACGATATCCTGCCCAACGAACGCAAGCTCTGGGCGGGATGGCGGGAGACTTCGACCAAGGAGGAGCGGGGCGCCGCTCGCGATCTGCGCGAATCGATCAAGGACAAGGTGAAGAAGGCCGGCCTCTGGGCGCCGCATCTCCCGCCCGAGTACGGCGGCAGCGGCCTCGGCTTCCTCGAGCACGCGTACATGAATGAGGTGCTCGCCTACTGCATGGGTGCGGCGGCGCTATTCGGCGTGGTCGCGCCCAACTCGGGCAATCAGTCGATCCTGCTCAAGTACGGCACCGAAGAACAGAAGCGCAAATGGCTGGTGCCGCTGACCGAGGGCAAGATGGAATCCGGCTTCTCGATGACGGAGCCCGACTCTGCCGGCTCGGATCCGCGCTCGATCAAAACAACGGCGGTCCGCGAAGGCGATCAGTGGGTGATCAACGGCCACAAATGGTTCACCTCGAACGGCTTTCGCGCCGACTTCTTCATCGTGATGTGCCGCACCGGCGGCAGCGGGACCGACAACGGCCGCATGACGCAGATAATCGTGCCGAAGAACACCCCGGGCCTTAAAATCGTGCGCGGCGTCGAGGTCTGGGGACGGCCGAGCGATCATTGCGAAATCACTTATGACGACGTCCGCGTGCCGGCCAGCAATCAGCTCGGCCAGGCGGGCACCGGCCATCAGGCGGCGCAGGATCGCCTCGGCGCGGGCCGCGTCTATCACTGCATGAACTCGGTCGGCCAGATGTGGCGGGCCTTCGACTTGATGGTCGAGCGCGCGACGATGCGCGAGGTGCACGGCGGCAAGCTCGAGACCAAGCAGTTCATCCAGGGCTTTATCGCCGACTCCTACATCGACATCCAGGCCGCGCGTTTGATGACGATCCACTGCGCCGAAAAGATGGACGGCGGCGGCGATCCGCGCACCGACATCTCGGCGATCAAGATTTTCGTCCCGGCGGCCTACACACGGGTAGTCGATCGCGCGATCCAGGTCTGGGGCGCCGCAGGAGTCTCAGGCGATCTGCCGCTAGCCGGCATGTACCAGGGCGCGCGCACGCTGCGACTCGCCGACGGCCCCGACGAGGTCCACAAAATCCTGATCGCAAAGAACATCCTCGCGCGCTACCACAACGGCGAGAGCTGGGACTTCGGCAACTGATCGCGACCGCCTCTATTAGGTACGGCGAGACGAATGAGGCTACGACCTTGAAGATCAAAACGAGCATCACCGCAGTCGTGGCTTCGGCGGTTTTCTCGTTCATCGCGATGGGCGCATCCACCGCTGCGAACAGCCCCGTTGCTGGATGGGATCCAAATGCGTTCAGCGACCAGAGCACGCTCCAGATCATGACGACCGCGCCCGACGAGGGCGAGCACTGGTCGAAGCTCTGGCTGGTCGTTATGGATGGGCAGCTATATGTCCGGCTGGGCGAGCGATCATTCGGGAGGATTCAGAAGAACACCACGAACCCATACTTGAAGGTAAAGGTCGGCGACAAGGAGTTCGATAGAGTCCGTTGGGAGCCGGCGCTTGATATGAAGGATAAGGTCGCAGCCGCGATGGCCGACAAATACTTCATGGACATTCTGATTCGGCACGAGTCGCATCCGATGACGGCGCGCCTAGTTGCAGAGCCAACGCCAGCGCCAACCGGAACGAGCAAGTAGCTCCGAGGGCAACTATCGCGCGTCATGTCACCGCCTAATTTCAATGGCATCGATCCGTGGTTCGATCCGTTCCTTATCGTTTGGGGACTATGGGGCTATTGGAAAAAGGAAGCAGGTTTCGCGAAGCGTCCTCTCTTCTTGGCTATCACTCTACTAGCCGTACTCGCCTTGGGGATTCGTTTATTCGAGACGGGGACGCTGGGTTATGCAACGGTTATTGCGTTGCGCTGGTTGCTCATGATTATGGTCGTTCTCGCGCTCTTGTCGATGAGGAAATATGAGCGCCACTCAAACTGAACCAGTGCCTACCCTTGTCGTCGGGCCGTCCCTAGACCACCACAGATGGTGTGTATCGCAGCGCACTCACCGCCGGGTGGCCGACTAGTGCGCGCTGACGGAACAGTGGAACGCGGGTTCGAGGCGGTGCGCGACGCATTCGCCGAGGGACAGGCGCAGGATGAAGGCGGCGCGCAGTTGTGCGTGTACCAGCACGGCAAGCGAGTGGTCGACGTCTGGGCGGGAACCGACAAGCTGAAGAGCCGTCCCTATACCGCCGACACGATCACGATTTTGATGTCGTGCACCAAGGCGGTCACCGCCGTTTGCGTGCACATGCTCGCCCAGCGCGGCCTGATCGACTATGACGCTCCGGTCGCGCGCTATTGGCCTGAGTTTGCGGCGAGGGACAAAGGCGCAATCACCGTTCGCGACATCCTCGCGCATCGAGCGGGCCTGATGGGCTTCGACGAGGAAGACGAAATATTCGGCCCCAATCTGTTCGATTGGGATCGCTGTACGTCGTCGCTCGCGAAGATGGCGCCGTGGTGGGAACCGGGCTCGGCATACGCCTATCACGCGTTGACCTTCGGCTATCTCGCCGGCGAGATCGTGCGGCGCGTCTCCGGAAAAACCGTCGGCGCGTTTGTCGATGCGGAAATCGCCGGCCCGCTCAAGCTTGATCTGTGGATCGGGCTGCCCGCCGAACAGGAACATCGCGTCGCGCCACATATCGTTCCCGCAAGGCAGCTGACCGAGGATCAATTCCGCGCGCTGTTCTCCAGCCTGGGACTCGATATGAACTCACCCCCGGTGCGCGCGGCTTTCAACATGGCGACCAACGGCGCCGAAGGTCTGAATCTCATCAACACGCGCGAAGCTCACGCCGCACAGCTGCCTTTCGGCAACGGCATCACGAATGCGCGCTCACTCGCAAAGATGTACGCCGCCTGCATCGGCGAGATCGACGGCGTCCGGCTGCTGACGCGCGAGACGATGGAACGCGCGCGCGAGTCGCAGAACGAGGGCCTCGGCGCGCCGACTCCGCTGATGCCGCTGGCCGGGCCGGGGCCGCAGAGATTCGGCCTCGGGTTCGAGTTGCCGCGCGCAATCGAGCCGATGCTGGGTGCTGGCAGCTTCGGTCATGGCGGCGCAGGCGGCCGCATGGGATTCGCGCATCCGGAGTCCGGCATCGCCGTGGCCTACGTCTGTAACAGCATGTTGTGGGATGGCTTCAGCGGCCCCGACCAACGCTGGCTCGGATGGACCAAGGCATTGCGCGACGCGATCGGCATCTGAGACAGGAACTCTCCCACTCGGATGTCAAAACTTTCGCGACGACTGATGCTGGCAGGTGCCGCTCTTGCGGCGCTCGCTGCCATCGCCTGGTGGATGATTCACGTCTCCGCGGTGCAGGACGCGATTTTCCGGCGCGTGATTGCGCGCACTCTCGCCGAGACTCGCAACGACCTGCTCGCGCCCGATGCGCTCCGAGTGGTGTTGTGCGGCACCGGCAATCCGCTGCCCGATCGCGAACGCGCGGCTGCGTGCACCGCGATCTTCGCCGGCGGCAACATCTACCTGGTCGATATCGGCCCCGGCGCGTGGAAGAACCTGGCGCTGTGGCATATTCCCGCGCCGCGCATCGCGGCTGTGATGTTGACGCACTTTCATTCCGATCACATCGGCGATCTCGGCGAACTCAACATCGAGACCTGGGCAAATGGACGCGATCATCCACTGCGCGTGTACGGACCGGTCGGCGTCGATCAAGTGGTGAACGGATTCGCGCAGGCCTACTCGCTCGATGAAGGCTATCGCATCGCGCATCACGGAATCGCGCTGATGTCACCTGAGAACTGGCAGATGCAGCCGCTCGCCGTGAAAATCGATACTCCGGCCGGCACGTCGCCATGCGCCGGCGGTAGTGCGACGGTGCTCGAGGAGAACGGCCTCAAGGTCACCGCATTCACCGTCGATCACGCGCCGGTCGCGCCCGCCTACGGCTATCGATTCGATTACAATGGTCGCTCGGTCGTAGTCAGCGGCGATACCAAACCGTGCGCCAACCTGGTCGCGATCTCCAAGGACGCCGACGTGCTGATTCACGAAGGGCAGGCCGCGCATCTCATCAAGCTGATTCAGGAAGCGGCGGAACATCTCGGTAATGCGCGCGTCGCCAAAATCATGTCCGACGTCCGTCGCTATCACACGACGCCGGTCGAGGCCGCCACCGAGGCGAACGAGGCTGGCGTGCAGCTTCTGGTCCTGAGCCACATCGGTCCGCCGACGCCCAACGCGCTCGCGCGAATCGCATTCATGCGCGGCGTCGCGGACGTCAGGCCGCACGGCGTGATTCTCGGCTACGACGGATTGCTACTGACGATGCCGGCCGGCTCGAAAGACATCGAGACTTCTACCGTCCGCTAACAGTTTCAACTCGCGGGCTTGAGCTTGTAACGGATCGGCATGTGCTTGACCCCGCCGACGAAGCTCGAGCGCAGACGCTCGACCGGTCCCGCCAATTCCGCGTGATCGAGTCGTTTCGCCAGCTCGGCGAAGATCACTGCCAGTTCCAGCCGCGCCAGGTTCGCGCCGAGGCAGAAATGCTCGCCGATGCCGAATGAGAGATGAGGATTCGGATTGCGGCCGATGTCGAATTTGAACGGCTCCATGAATACGTCCTCATCGCGGCTGGCCGACGGATAGAACAAGCACACCGACTCGCCGGCGCGAATCTTCTGTCCGCGCACTACTGTGTCGTTGACCGCGGTGCGCGCGAACTGGATCACCGGCGACGTCCAGCGCACGATTTCCTCGACCGCGGATTTAATCAGCGTGGGGTCTGATTTCAGCCGCCGAAATTGTTCGGGATTTTCGATAAACGCGAGCAGGCCGCCGCTGGTCGCATTGCGCGTGGTCTCATTGCCCGCCACCACTAGCAGGAACAGGTACGACAGCAGTTCCAACGCGGGCAGCGGCTCGCCGTTTACCGTCGCGTTCGAGACGATGCTGGTGACGTCGCTGCCCGGATGCTTGCGGCTTTCCTCGACCAGGTCGGTGAAGTACTGGAACATTTCCAGGCGCGCCTGCGCGAAAGTTTCATTCGCGTCCTTGCCGCGCTGAAATTCAGGATCGCCGCCGCCGATGACTTCATTGGTCCATCGGAAAATTGTCGGCCAATCTTTGCGCGGCACGCCCAGCATTTCCGCGATCACCGCGACCGGAACCTTCGACGAAATCTCGGTGACGAAATCGCATTCTCCGCGATCCATCACGTCGTCGAGAATTTCCGTGGTTATTTTCGCGATCTCCGGCTCCAGCGCACGAATTGATCGCGGCGTGAAATACTGGCTCAGGATCGATCGGAACTCGCCATGCTGCGGCGGATCCATATTAAGCAGGTGCCGTAGCGGCAACTCGGGCGGAGGACCTTCCGCACCTTCATCCAGCATGAACACCGCGAGCCGCGGGCCGTTGAGCCACTGTCGCGGCTGGATGCTGATTTCGCGGATGTCGGCCGCCTTGGTAATCGCCCAAAAAGGATCGACGCGTGGCCGCTCGATGTAGGCCACCGGCTGGTGCTTGCGCAGATACGTCCACTCGGCGTGCGGGTAGCCGTTTTTCTGGTAATGGTCGGGGCTGACGATTTCGATCGTGTCGAGCGAGAATTCAGAAGCGCTCTCGACTCGATTGGCGGCGGCTTGCGGTTCCATAAATCACTCCTGGACGTATCTATATTCGAGGGCTAGGCGAATAGCATCTTTCTGAGCGCCGGCAGCAAGCGCATTTCTTCGCTGTCGATCAAATCGTCGAGCTTGACCGCCAGCGCACACAAAGCCTTGCCGGCCACCGAGACTACCTTGTCCGGATCCTCCTCGAACGATACTCCAATGAGCCTGCCAATCAATGACCGTATCTCGCGATGGTTCTTTTTGATTTGTTTCATGACCACAGGCGAAAGACCGCCCGCAGTTTTCGCCCATGGCAGCACGGTCTCATCCTCGCTCAGCAGATGCTGATTGAGTTGCGGCTTGAGCGTCTCCCAGCATCGCTGCGCCTGCGTGCGCATCCCACGATCCGACGGCCGAAAGCCAAGGATAACGCCCGCCACCGCCGCGTCCAGCAGCGGTATCCCGAGGCCGTATTCCTGACGGCTCAGTTCCTCGGTGAGATTCCGGATTTTGCGCGCATCCGCACTCTTCCCAGCGCGATTTGCCGACGCCTTCTTAGCGGCTTTCATATATTGGTCTTCATAGCCCCCACCGCCGCCCCGCTTCAACCTTCGATACAGCGTAACGGCTACGACAAAATCAAACTATCGATGAGCTAAGCCGACGACGAAGATCATGGGCGACCTTCATTGATCAGGTCTTTGATTTTGAGGCCGCGGAGTCTGGCTCCCTTGCTGGCCTCGAGAAGACCAGCGGCAGCGCGTTTCGCCTTCTCGCGATCGAATCCCGCTTCTGCCGGCACGAGTTTGGCGACAGCCTTCCCGCGGCGGGGTTATTACAATTTCCTCCCCGTGCTCGACCCGGTCGAGAAGTTCGCTCCACTTTTTCTTCGCTTCGAATGTTCCGACTTCTCGCACGAATGTTCTCCTGCCGGCTGGCTGATAGTCTAGCCTAATGGAAAAACCGTGCTAAACGAATTGATGCGGTCGTCGGACTGACGCTCAGGGTTTCTGCAATGCCACCTTGTCGCGACGGAGCCAGGTGACTGGGCCTTCGGTGGCGATGTCGATTTCGACCTGCTTCGCCACCGTGAGAAAGTACAAGCTCGGGTCTTTCATTCCCCATTCGACGTACGGCACCGAAAGGTGACACGCGGCGGTCAGGGTGTTTCCAACCAGCTGACCCTGAACCTCGGTTGCGATTTCGTGCCTCGCACCGTGAATTGCCAGGACTCCTTCCAATTTTGCTTGAAACTGGCCGTTCTTCTCCAGTCGGCCGATCGCATGTCGCGCCGTGAAAATAATTTCAGGATACTTCTGAACCTCGAGCACGCTCGTTTTCATCCGATCGTCGCGCGCGGCAATCCGCTGTCGCCGTTTCTCGCATCGACAACGATCGAACCGCCGCCTCGACCCCTTCGCTACCGGAACTGCAAAGAACACCTTCGACAATCGCCCGCCCGCTCGCGTGCATAGCCGATGGGCCAGCTCGCCGGCTAATTCCGTACAGCGTACTTTTCGTACAGCGGCTGCTGCTCGGATAGGTCTTTTGCTTCTGCTGCAGTTTTCATAGCTATCCTTGTTTCATATATCGCCGTCTAATGTGCAGGCATTGCAGGCTGCGAAGCCCACTTAACGAGTGCTTGCTTTTCGTCATCGGTCAGGCGCGCAGAATGATCGAGCGCCGTATAGTCTCCGGGCGGCATTGACTCGCCGTTGACCGAAGCTTCTATATCTTTCAGTGCTTCAGATTTTTTCTGCGCGTCATAGGTCTGCCAATCGGAAAAATTCAGCACTCCGCGTGCTGAATTTGCCGCCAAATACGTCGGGGACACGGCCGCATACCAGGGCGCGCTGCCGCCAGTCGAATGGCATTGGTAACACGACTTCTGAATGATCGTATTCACCTGTGAGTCGCTGCTAACTGTGTTGGTAGAACTCGGCGCAGACCCCTGAGAGCTTGAACAGCCCGCGATCAGGAAAGCAAGACCTGCAAGCCATGCTATCGATAGGAAGCTCTTTGGCATCATCATCCTTCTATTCGTCGAGACTTACGAAACGGATAAGACCTGCGCATAGGAAGATCATTCCTATACTTAAGGTTGCCGCCAATGGCACTAACGTCGCCGACGGCGGTTGATTACGTATCATCAGATCGTTGAAAGCCTGCATGGTCCAGGTCGTCGGCATCCAGCGCGCAAACTCGCGCATCCATCCGGGCTCGAAGTCCAGCGGCCACCAACATCCGCCGATTGCCGCCATCGCCATGCTTACGGTCACGCCCAGCGGCATGACTGAATCGTGAGCGCTCGCAATCGATGCGACCAGTAGTCCAAGCGCTGCCGCCGCAAAAGAAATCCCAAACGTTGGGATAATCAACGCGACAGGATGCCGTCCGAGCGTGATTCCGAACAGCCCCCATCCGACCGCGAACAGCAACGCCATCTGCACGATCCCGACGATGAACCTCGCGAATAATTTTCCCAGCAGCAGACCTGAAAGCGGTGCGCCACTGACCTGGAGGCGTTTCAAGGTTCCCCAATCGCGCTCATCGAACAGCGTCAGCGCGATTCCCAGCATCATGCCGATCAACAGAAAGGTGACGCCGAATCCGGGGACGTACTGATCGAACGCATTCACGCTGACGGCTTCGCCTTCGATCGCGGGATGCTCGACGAATCCGAGATCGCCCGGCAGCCTTGGCGCCCGTGGCGCTCCAAAGGACTCGATTTGCGATTGCGCCGCTGCGCCTGCCTGTTCGGTCACTCTTCGACACAACTCGTCAATCCGAAGTTCGATCGCATTCACCTCGACGCGCCGGACCGGATCGACGAACAGTATCAGTCGCGGCTGGAGTCCCGCGGCGACATCCGCGCTGGTGCCCGCCGGTATCACCATCGCAATCGGCGTGCGGTCGCGCCCACTTACCAGGCGCCGCGCTTCATCGGGATCGTCGAGCATTTCCAGACTGAGATTGCGCTGCTTGTGCAGCGCACGAATTATTCCGTCAGCCACCTGGCCCCTGTCGAGGTTCACCACCGGCAGACGAATGGAATTCGGCGCGCCGCCGTACAGAGTGCCAAGCGAATATCCCGCGACCGTGATGATCACGACCGGCGCGAACAGCAGCATCAACAAGACGATCGGATCCTTGATCAGGAGACGCACTTCATTTTGAGCGGTGAGCCAAATTGCACGAAGCATCGCTCAATTCACCCGATCGCGCAGCGTGTGACCCGTCAACGCAATGAACGCATCTGACAGATTCGGGCTATGCAGGTTGAAGTCTACGACATTCACGTCCATGGTCCGAAGCCCCTCTAGCACCTCGGCCACGCGGGCGAAACTGTTCATCTCGAGGCTGCATCGCGGTATTTCGAGCGCCTCTTCCGGTCGATGTCGGTCGGCGACGGGCCCGCTTGCCCGAGCGCCGACAGCACCGCTTGTTCGCCGAGCTCAACCGCACGCTCTACCCACTTGTCGTTAGCCTTGGCGAACGAATCGAGGCCGCGATACTGGAAGAGGGCGCTGTCCCCGATTTTGCCGCTCCATTCATTCCACAGAGCGGTCGTGAGAATTTCCTGCGGGTAATAGTTGCCTGGAAGTGCGCGACCGATAGATCGCAACACCGGACGCTTCGTATCCGAAGACTGATGCCTCAACGCGCCCTCCATACTAATCGGGATTTGTAACGACCGCTTCCTCGTCCGCGCGAGAGGCGTTGTTCTCTATGTCAAGCAGTGGCAACAAAGACAGGCGTACGATCCTAGCAACCCGCTTGCCGTCGCTCTACTCCAGAGTCAATAAACAAATTGCGAGGCTAGGCGATCTTTGCTTTTCGACGAGGCGTCAGTTGTTTCAAAATTTGAAAACGCACCAAAAAGATCGGACGTACAAACTTTGAACGGAACGCCCTGAGCGCACTATTCCAGCACGCTTCGCGATAGATTAATGCCGACCGGTACCATCCTACCGCTTTCCATCGTGTCTGCGTCATCGCTCTCCTGATATTCGGCGTCAGAATTGACTCGCCATAAATCGAAAGAGCTGCCCATAATATTTCGCGCCGCCATCAGGCCCGTCATCATCGCGTGGTCCTGGTTGTTGTATTTGTGCATCCCATTACGGCCGGCGATCTGGAGGTTCGGCGTCTCGCGTTCCAGGAAGCTCGCGATGTGAGCGACGTTGTCCCGATATTCGTGATCGTACAATGGATATGCCTTGGCTTGCCGTACCACCGATCCGTCAACCACCTTACATTTGTCCGCAAGTCCGAGGATGGCAAGTTCCGACTTGGCTCGCTCGATAAGTTCCGCGTCCGAGGCTGACCACACTCCATCGTTCTCGGTGCAAAAATACTCCATGCCGAGGACGGTGTAACGCGGATCGGGGACCATCTCCGCGCTCCAATTCTTGAAGTTCTGAATTCGCCCGACTTTCACGCCCGGATCGTGAATGTAGATCCAGTTGTCCGGGAACACATCTGGATCGTCCACCACTACTGCAACCGTTATGAAGTCGCGATAGCGCAGTCGTCGGGCGCTGCCCAGCACTTCGGCAGGAGCGGATGGATTCATCGACGAGATGAGCTGCGCTAACGACATGGTCGAAATAAAATGATCGGCGAAGTGAGTCTGACATCCCTGGGCGGTTTGCGTCGTGACCGAAACGACCCGTCCATGCTCGCGATTGATTTCAACCACCTGCTGACCGCTCGATACCACTCCTCCTGTTTTTTCGATCATGCCCGCAACATTTTCCCACATCTCGCCCGGCCCGCAGGCTGGGTAGCGAAAGTGATCGACCAGGGTCTTGATTACCGCGGCGTTGTGTTTGCCTCGGCGGAACAAGCTGCGCAATAGGGCGGGAAGAGAAAGCCCCCGAATCCGCTGAGCCGCCCAGTCAGCGCTGATCTCGGAGCATGGGATTCCCCATACCTTCTCGGTGTAAGTCTTGAAGAAGACTTCGAATAGACGGCGGCCGAACGCGCTCACGACCCAATCTTCGAAGCTCTTTATCTTTTCCTCTGCCAGTCGCCGCCGGCGCAGATAGCTAAAAAGGCAGCGGGTTGCTTCGATCGGGCCCAGGTGGCGGAGCGCATCAAGCGGTTCGAGCGGATATTTGAAAAGGCTGCCACGATAGTAGATGCGCGACAGCCGCGATCACTTGCGCATCCGATCGCCCATGAACTCGGTCCACAACTTTTCGATCTCGGAATTTTTTGAAAAAAAGCGGTGCCCCCCAATATCAAACCGGAAACCTTTGTATCGGACCGTCCTTGAGATTCCTCCGACATAGTGCGGGTCAGCTTCCAGGACCTGAACCTTGTAGCGATTCTTCGAAAGTTCATAGCCGGCGGTAAGGCCCGCTGGCCCAGCTCCTATAATAGTCACACGCTCGTAATCGAGAGTCATTCATCTTCCTCAGAGTAGCCGACATTTGAAGGTCGTCCTTCCCGTGCAAGTGCGATGCCCACAAAGATGAAGCGGGCGTAGGCGCTTCTTATGAAGCCAATCGAAAGTAAGGGCTCAGCAGAATTTCCAGTAGTTCGAGATGTGTCCGAACTTTTGGACACATATGTTCAAATTCTCGAATAGGCGCCTGCCAGCTAATAGAACCCGCCGATTTTGACTTAGCTTATTCCAATCGTGGAAGCGCCCGTCTTTGAAGTAGGCCCAGTAATGCCAGACCTATGCCTGTACTAACGATCTCGTTCAACCGAAACGCGATTCCGACGCTCATCCCGTCCGAAGCCGACAATCCCAAAGCGGTGAAGATCAGGACTGTGCTGGCTTCCTGGACGCCGACCGATCCAGGCACGACAAAAATTATGAACCCGACCAGCCCCGAGAATGCCTCGATCGCGAGACTGGTCTTCCAGTCGTTCGGCAGGCTGAGCCATCCGAGCAAAAGCGACACCTGCAATACTCCGAACGAGAATGCGAACAGATGTGCTGCGATCGATCGCGCGAGATCGCCTGGCCGCGACCGGTAGAAATCCGCGACCTGCTCATCGACCGCACTTGACGCGCTATCGATTTCGGAAATCCAGCTTTCAGGAAGGGAACGCTCGCTGTCGCCGCGGTTGTGGGCAGATACGGCCGTAGCAGTATCACCTTCGCCGGCTCGCCGCCGATGGAGGCGGAAGGCATCATCTCGTTCAGTGCAGTCCCAGCCAGCCGCACCAAGCATAGGATGCCGTGGGTGCCGCGACGAAGATTCGGCGCGAACGTGTACCACCATCCGTCGGTGTTGAAGAGGTCGACGATCCGTTCGAGCGCAAAGATGAAGACTATTTTCGGTCCTATCAGTTTCAGGTTCGCCGCAAGACTCGCAGGTCCGGTTTCGTAGATGAGATAGGAGAACGGAGCCACCCCGAGACCAAGAGCTAGCAGCTGCTTGTTGCGCATGACGGCTTGAGGCTCTTACGCCCCTCGCTCTATGGTTCGAGCTGTTCGGCAGACGCTGCCGATTCGCTACCGACTAGCCGGGGAATCGCAAACCGGTCAGGAAAACCTTGTAATTGAGGTCTTAGACGTCTCCGCACCAAAGCCAAATGAAGGCCATACCCACCCAGCATGCAGACGATAGGCATTGCGGGATGACGGAACCGGGCCCAGTCGCCGGGCCCACCCGCAATCGCCATATAGTAGCCCGCGATACACACCACCGCGAAAACCGCAGGGTCCAGTATTCTCCGGCTGCAGAGTGTTATGCATGCACACGACAGGTACAGGATCTGCAAAGGGAGCAGCACGGCGATGCTCCAGAATAGAAGTGGACTGGCGAGCAGAGCTTCCACGGTTGCTATGATGCCGTTGTCGACAGAAATTGTCAGAAGGTCGCCCTCTTTAGGATAGAGATCAAAGAATCTCAAGTATTCAGTCGAGACAGGATCGAAGGTGCCTCGAACGACACCGTCGAAATAAATGCGAGCGTATGTCAAAGGACTGCCCAGCAATATATGCTCGGCGGCCTGGCTCTTGTAGTTGACTCTTTGCGCGACGCTCCAGTTCTTCTGTTCCGGATGCTCCTGCAAGTAAACGCTTTGGTCCTGATAACCCATCCGGTCTCTCATCTCGTAATAAGGCACGTGTTGTTGGGCGGCCAGGACAGATCCGGCTGAGATGAAGTACAAGTTGTCGGTGGCGATAGCTGAGAAACCAGAATATCCAGTCTCGATTTTGTTCCGAACCTGCCAGAGACCGGTAAGCGTGACCGAAACGATGACGAACGCACCGGCGTGAGCCAGGAAATGCAGCTTGTTCTGCCGACGAGGAACCAAAGCCCACGCTGCCAGCCCTGCCGCGATTATCATCGGAAGGAAATAGCCGATTGGTCGAATATAAACCGAGGCAGCCAGGGCCCCAGCCGAGACCAGCAAGTCGCCCAGCGATTGCCGTCTGAGGTATTTCACAAGGTAGTGCACCCCAACCAGGACTACCGCAGTGAACAGGGTTTCGGCGGCTAGCTGGCTGGCGAACAATATGGAAAGCGGGTCTATCGCATACAGCGCAGCAGCAATGACAGCTTTCTCCTCGCTCTCGAACAGCAAACCAGCTGTCCGATATACCATGAAGACCGTGAAGCAACTGAGTAGGATCTGGAGTGTGATCGTGACAAGTACCGGCCGCCCCAGCAGCAGACCGACTGTCAGCAGCAAAGGATAACCCGGAGTTCTAATGATTTCCGGTGATCCATGAGAAAAAAACCGCTGATGAACAATCAACTCGCGTGCCGGCTCAACATAGGACGCAGTGTCGGGCGTGTAGAAGATGCTGGCATCGCGCGTATGGCAATATCCCAGTATCGGCAGCAGGGTTCGTAAAAGCAGCGCCAGCCCCAATACCAGCCAGAGACTACGATGGCCAATGTTGACGGCGTTTCTGCTCATCCGCTGCGGGCTCCTACGGGCGCCCTCACCACGGCCCTGTTTCCAGGCGCCGGTTACTCTCCCGTGGATCGTCGCGAACAGGAGGCCGAACAAAAGACCCCGGGTTTTGCGGTTAGATGGCGCATTTCTTCAGAGTGAGGACAGGAGGCCCGCTCAGGAGCCTACTGGCCATCGACCGCGGCCGAGCTAAATGTCGGGCCGCTCCCTGCTCCAAATGACCGAGGAAACTGCTAGCAAATCGCTTGCCATCGCTTTACGCTATTTCTAAACGGCAACCGCAGGACTTCTGCGATTCGCGATGCCGTTTGTCCGAGAATTTGAACACGAGGAAAAGCCAACGTACAAACTTTTGAACTGAGCCATCTGACTGACGAATGACTCCCCGTCTTTATTAACAAATTTTAATCTGGGATTACGGCATCGCATTTGCTCATAGGCCCTGACTTCTTTTATGACCGACAATACATCGAGCAAGAATCTCTGGGCGCTTAGCACTTTCGCAGCCGCGATAGGTGATAGTGCGGCCAGCTTCGCCGTAGATGACCACGAATCCTTTCGCCGCCAGGAATTCGTCTTCGCGTTTCTTAACCTTCTGCTGATTGGCGCGCTGTTAGCGCTGCAGGCGCTCTCATTGTATGTCCGCGGCAAACCTTCCGGCGCGGTTGTTATCGCCCTCGCCGTAGGTTTTGCAATTCAGGCGGCGCATATCATCTGGTTTCGCTCGGCGGGCGCTACCAGTACCCGCGGCAAGCAGCGGTTCCTCACCTACTGGTCACTCGGCTTCAACACCACACTGGCGCTGGTTCTCACTTTGTTGACCATCAGCGGCGACACTGCCTACTACGCGCTGATGCTTCTTCCCATCCTGGAAGCAGCTTTCAGGCTTGACCTTCGCGGGACGCTCACAGTCGTCATGCTTGCCGATATAATCACCTTCATGGGCGCCTACGGCTTGAAATTCGGCGAGTACATCGAAGCCGGCGCGATGTCGGTGATTTACAGCGTGATGGGAGCGCTGGTCTGGCTGCTGGTCAACAACCTTCGCGCGCGCGAGGCCAGCTTTGTCCGCAATCTCGAGGAACTCGAGCACACCCGCAAGCAATTGCTCGCTGACGAAAAACTGGCCGCCATCGGACAACTGTCCCGCGCAATCGCACACGAGATCCGAAATCCGGTCGCGATGATCTCGAGCTCGCTCGCCACGGCCACCCGCGCGGGTCAGGACGAGGCTGAACGAGAGGAAATGTTCGCGATCGCCGCCAAGGAAGCGCAGCGCCTCGAGCGCCTCACCACCGACTTCCTGGTCTATGCGCGCCCGCGGCCGGTGCAAGTCGCGCGGGTCAGCCTCGCCGACACTTTGAACTACGTCGCGACCGTCGCCCGCGCCCATGCGGCCAACGAAGGCGTGACGATCGACGTCGCGGTGGACAACAGTCTCGAGGGTGAATTCGACGCGAACCAGATGCATCAGGCGCTGCTTAACCTCGTGCTCAACGCGATCGACGCATGCCGTCGCGGCGACCTCGTAAAACTCAACGCTCAGATGAACGGCAACGGCAGGATCAGAATCGATGTGGTCGATCCGGCCGGACCGATCCCGCCCGAAACTGTAGCGCACATTTTCGAGCCGCTGTTCACCACCAAGCAGGGCGGCAA
>PMOH01000144.1 GCA_003161515.1 Deltaproteobacteria bacterium | reverse complement strand
ACTGCTAACGTCCCCGCGGTCGTAAGACGGAAAGGTCGAGGCGCTAGCTCCATAGTCCCCAACTGCTCGTCGCTATCGCGTATGCCGCAAGCAATGCATTGCAGGCGGAATGCGCGACGATGGCATCCATCAGCCGTCCGCGCCGATATTGCACCATCGCAAAGCCCAACCCGGCGAGAATGCCGCCGATCCAGTTCTGGTGCAGCAGACCGAACAGGATCGACGAGATCAGAAAAGACAGCCAGGTGAAGTGTCGAGGATCAACCGACTCGAAATCCACCGAGACCAGCTTTCGCAGGAGGTAACCGCGAAAGAACAACTCTTCCGCGATAGGAACGGTCACAACCGCACCGGCCACTCGGAAGACTAACCAGCAGTTTCGTTCCCATTCAGGAAGGCCGTGCAGCGAAGCCGCCATCGCGGAGTTGTGCAGCGTCCCGGACCATCGCGCGATCGCAATCCAGATCGCAAAAATCACGGCGGCCGTCGCAGGCGCGCTCCAGTCAGGATTCCATCCCAGTCGAACGATCTTGCCGCGATACGCGAGCAACACCGCTGCCGTGGCAATCACGGTTACCGGATACAGAAAATTGAGTGACGAACCGAAGGGCCTGGTCAGCATCCCGATGGCGAGTGTCACCAGCATCGGAAGAATGTACATGTTCGCGGACGAGCTTCGTTCGCCAGCCTGTGGGGCACTGTCGAGCGGATCGGCGCGGAAGACGGACATACTGTGGCTCGAGACGACTAGCCCCACACCCAGAAGATTGAGAAAGGCCCATCCGGCGATGGTATGGAAATATCCCAGCGCGATTGCCGGACTATGCCGGCCAATCATTATCAGCGCGGTGAGCCGGACCGCGTTCAGAAACCAACTCAGGATCGCGCCCACCGGGAAAAGGATCAGAGCAAGCGGGAAGCGCAGACTCGCGCGGCAAAACCAAAGATATGCGGCAAGGAAGAGCGTGATAATAACGATGCCATCGATGCCGGCGCATAATGGCGCGATGACAACCCTGAAACCTGGGACCGCGATCGAGTGGCGCTCCCAATTGACCACCGGATGCTGCCCGAGCGCATTCAGCATCGCCTCAGCGGCCCAAATCGAGGAGTTGTACATTGCCGACGTCACCATCGGAATGGTGGACATCGCAGGAATGAAGTCTCGGAGGAGGGGCACGGCGACGATTCCGGCGGCGACGCCGACCCGGAATGCGCCCGGCCTCGCGCGATACCACTCGCGCCAGACCTCCAGTGGGACGAATGCCAGCGCGAACGTCGCCATCGCACCGGCAGCGAGCGCGATTCGCACCAACGCCCAGGCCGCGACCGATTCCGTCGAAGCGAAAGACGCGGGATTCAGGCCGCACCACGCCACGAGCGCTGCCGCGAGCATCACCTGGATCGCGAGAATTCCAGTGCGCCGCGAACCTGGGACCGGCGTGATCAACGCGCGCTTCGCTAGCGCGGCAAACTCCATCCGGCTGAGCAGAATCGTCGTCGCTGCCGCACCCAGGAGCATGTACTGGAGCCATTCCATGACCGTGAATTGCAAATCGATAAAGCCGGCTCCGCCACGCATGAGAATCGCCGTCGAATTCGAAAACCGGTAGTAGGCGGTAACTTCGACGCATAGGACGACGACCAGGAGCCCGCCGTATGCAGGCATAGAGAGCTGCCGCCCTATCTCACGCGGGCGAGAAGAAATTGGAATCGTATCGGGCGCGATCGACGGTTCCAAGGTGCCGCTCCGTGCCACCAAATTCGCACCGTTCGCCATTATTTTGTTCGTGGATGATTCTGATTTAGCAGACAGCGGCGTGGAATCTAGAACAGCCGATGGCGAGAGTCAAACTCAAGTCCCGCTAGTAGCCGAGCTTGGGATCGATCAAATTCAGCAGCGGGCGATTCTCGGCAAACCTTTTCAGATTTTCCGCGAACAGATCGCAGGCCTTGTCCATGTAGCCGCGATTGGCGCCTGAAATGTGCGGGGTCAGGATTACGTTTTCGAGATCCCACAGAGGGCTGCTGGCCTCCAGCGGCTCGTGCTCGAATACGTCTAGGCCGGCGCCGCCGATTTCCTTCGCGGTCAAGGCTGCGGCCATCGCGCGCTCATCGATCACCGCGCCGCGCCCGATATTGACCAGGTAGGCGCCGGGTTTCATTGCGGCGAACTCGCGCTCGCCTATGAAGTTACGAGTGTGATCGGTGAGCGGAAGAGTCACTGACACGTGGTCGGATTCGCGCAGGATCGCTTCGCGATCGTCGGGACCGAAATAACGCGCGGGAATCTTGCCCTCGGGATCGCCGAGCCCCGCGGGACACCATCCGGGATCGACGTGGTCCAATGGGTCGCGCTTGAGCGCGAGCACCTTCATTCCAAACGCGGCCGCAAGTCGCGCCGTTTCCCTGCCGATCGAGCCGTAGCCGATGATCCCGAGCGTCTGGCCGCGAATATCATCCACCCCCGCCATGAAAGCGCCCGAGCGCATCCACTCGCGGCGCACCTGCGCGCGAATCGCGAGATGAATCCGATGCGCATACGCGAGCATCGAACCTATCGTGTATTCCGCGATCGGCGTCGCGTGAATCCCGCTCGCAGTCGTAACTGAAATCGCGCTGTTCTTGAGCGGCTCGCCGGGGACGTGGTCGGCGCCGGCGCTGAGCAGTTGAATCCATCTGAGTCCGCGCGCGCGAGTTGCGATGTCTTGGGGCACGCGAAACGTGAGCATCACGTCGCATCCGGCGCCGACGAACTCGTTGACTTCCTCGGCCGTCCGGCACTGGCGATCGGCCAGGTTGGCTCCTGGCGCCGCGTTCAGGATCGTCGTGCGGTGTTCCGGTTTTAGGGCGACGGTGGAAATTATTTTCATTTTACTGTTTCACGGACGAACAAAACTGTCGCACGGGCTCGCGCGGGCTTCAAGGAAAATCGTCCCGCTTGAGGAGATCGCGCCGCCAGCTTATATTTGCAGAGTTCCTCGATCGCGAGACCTTTGGCTGGCGCATCTATAATGAAGCTGCAAAAGATCCTCACCTTCGCAGTGGCGACCGCCGCGCTATTCGCGCTCTCTCAGCACGCGATCGCGCAGAACCAGGACTCGCAGGACGGTTCGCAGGGACCGGCCGATTCAGTCACGCACGGAATTGCAGGCCAGGGCGGCAGCGACGATGCGACGCTCGAAATAGCGCCGCAGCCCGGTCTGGTGGCGCCGAAGCCCGCGATTAAGGAAATTCCGACCGACCGAAATTTCAATCCGGGCGAGGACACCTCGTCGATCGATCCCAACTTTCGCCCCGGCACCGAAAATGGCACCGGCGATTCCCAGGGCAACGTCAACGGCAATCTCAACAGCAACCTCAACAACCAGCCGCATGCGCGCCCCTACCTCGGCATCACCGTGGCGTACGTGACGAAGTGCTACCAGGGCGGGGAAGAACACGGACTCGAAGTGCTGACTATCGACCCCAACAGTCCGGCGGCGCAGGCGGGTCTGCAGGCGCGATCAGGAATGACGGCAATCGGCGCCGCGGTTTCGACGCTGACGGGAATACTGCCGTTCGGAGCGGTCCTCTCGAACAAGGCGCTCAGTACTACTGGCGCGATGGGGCAGGGCGGCGATCTCATCGTCGCGGTTGACGACAAGCGCGTGCGCGACCAGAGCGATCTGGAAAACGCGATGGCGCGGCTGAAGCCCGGCGACACGATGTATCTGACGGTGATCAGGCCGGACGGATCGGACGAGCGCGCGCCGCACAAGACGATCAAGATCGCGGTGCGAGTCGGCGCAGTTGGCGAGCCGATCGCGAATGCGGCGCCGGCCGACGGCTTCACGCACTAATTTCATTTCAGGAATGTTCTTTTGGTAACGCGTTCGCGCGCGTGCTTGTAATTTTTTCTCTTGTGACTCGCTGAAATCGGACTTACTATCAGGGCCGCGCGAAATCTCAATCGAGGTGATCGGTCATGCGAAGTCCGAGCTTCCTCATCGGCTGGCCGCTGCTAGTCGTCCTGGTCGCTGCGTCCGCAACCATCGCCGCCGACTCTTCCACCGATCACGCCTCTCCCTCGATAGCGGCGCAACCCAACGATCCGGGGAATCTGCGAGTCCCACAGGGACAGCCTGCTGACAGCGCGACTTTGTGAGTCCCCGCCCGACAGCCGAGCGAGTCCACGACGCTAGAGGTCGCGCCGCAACCGTCAGATAAAGTTCCCGCGCCAAACAAAGGCGAGACCGCCGAGCAGCGCGCGTTCCGCCAGTCGCGTCAAGACGAGATCGCGAGGCTCAATCGCAATTTCCATCCGCACGATGTCGAGGACAGTCACCGGCCGTATCTGGGAATCGATCTTGAGTACACGACGCAGTGCTACCTCGGCATGGAGGAGCATGGATTCGAAGTCGTGAGCGTATATCCCAACAGTCCGGCCGCGCGTGCAGGTTTGATTGGGAGAACTGGAAGCACACCGGCAGGTGAACTGAAAGCGCTGCTGTCATTTCCTATTGCGCCGATCACTTTTCCACTTCTGCGCAAGGCGGGCGCGTTGGGTACTGATGGCGATCTGATCGTCGCGGTGGACGACGTTCGCGTGCGCACCGAGGAGGAGATACGTCACGAGCTCGGGCATCTCAAGCCGGGCGACACGACTTACATCACGGTGATCCGGCCGCTGCCCGGCGGATACCATCGCACGATGCGTATCGCGCTGCATATCGATCACGAAACCGACGCAGCAGGGAATATTCTACCGATACCTCCAACGTCGCCGGGCGCCGCGCCTTCGGTGGCGACGGAAAGCGTCGTGAACTGAGCTGACGCGTTTTCTCGACAAAGTTCTAACAGGGACCCTACGAGTACTCAGGGTAAACTCCGTCCCGCATCCTTAGTACCGGGTGCAGGGGTCACCCCTGCCGAAGGAAGTGTGAAACCCACCGCGGGTTTCACATAAAATTAAGTCGTTCCCCTTTTTTCCGCGACGCGCGTTCGCGCGCGATTTTCTGCTATCATCTTCGTGACGCCAGCGGCATGCGCGTTCCTCGCGCGCATCGCCGCAGGGCGATTTTGCGTATCGGAATCGCGAAAAGTTGCAAAGAAGCCTCAAAGAAGCGGCCGGCGAACTCGAAGCGCGGCTCGCGGCAAATACCGAACGCCGATTCCCCGTGATGGGACTGCGCGGCGCGGCCGGCGCGCTGATGATCCGCGAGATGCGGCTGCGGCTGACGCGTCCGATCGTCGCGATCACGTCAACCGCGCCCGAAGCTGAGGCGCTGGCAGGCGAGGTCGCATTTTTTCTCGATGAAGCGGCCGATGCCGACGCCGCCACCCGCCGGGTGCATCTGCTGCGATCGTGGGAAGTGAAGCCGATGGCGCAATTGTCGCC
>PMOH01000520.1:1566-4792 GCA_003161515.1 Deltaproteobacteria bacterium | reverse complement strand
TTCGGTGACAGATTGAGATTGTGCTCGCCGATTTTCGCGCGCCGCTTGACCGTGTCGAATTCCAGGTCGCCGACCTTGAGTATCGGCGAGGCGGGCGCGCGCGGACGCCGCGCCAGCGCCTTGATTCTCGCGACCAGCTCGGCAAACGCGAACGGCTTGGCCAGGTAGTCGTCGCTGCCGCTGTCGAGACCGGTGACCCGTTCCTCGAGCGTCCCGCGCGCCGTCAGGATCAACACCGGCGTCTGATTGCCCGCCGCGCGCATCTCGCGCAGCAGCTCGAGCCCGCTCTTCCCGGGCAGCCCGATGTCGAGCACGATCAAGTCGAGCGCGCCGCGCGCGATGATCGGCTCGGCGGCCTCCGCACTCCCGGCGATTTCGACCGCAAAGCCGTCCTCGACCAGTCCCTGCTTGATGGAACCAGCCAGCCGGGCCTCATCCTCGATCACCAGAATCCGCAGCGCGTTCATACCCCCCGATGCTGCCACGCCGCCGCCCGCAAAAAAAGCGACCCCAGAGCGTCACATGGCACCTCAGATCGCCAGTGACAGGACTCCCGCGGCTACCAGGGCGCCGGCCCAGATTGTGTCGAGGTTGATCCAGGCGCTGCGCAGGATCGCGAGGCCGACCCACTCATAGACAATGATTGCGATTGCTCCCGTCACTGCGATCATCGCGCCCGTATGCACCAGCACCACCGCTATTGCCTGCGCGACCGTGTGCGCGTGAGCCGCGGCCATGTGATGCGCGTGCGGGGAATTCGGCGTCATCCCAATCAGGATTGGGAACAGCATCAGGCCTGCGCCGTGCGCCGACGCCATCAGGAATGACCACAGCGCGAGCTCGGCCGCATTCACGCGCATCGCAACCCAGCGCGGATGCGCGCGCGGCCAGATGAAACGAAACAGACCGAACAGGATCAGCGCCACCGCGCCAATCGGTCGCAGCAAATCAATCGCGAAGAACAGGCGCAGTCCGCCGATGACCGCAACGACCGCCGCAATAGAGACCAGGTGTCCCAGCGCGATTGGACCGAGCGCCCAAATCACCTTCGAGCGCCGCCGCTCCTGCAGGCCCAGCGCGACCGCGAACAGCCAGCCCATCGACGGATCGATTCCGTGATATGCGCCGAGCGCCGCGACCGCTATCCACGGCCACGCCGCGGTCACGGATAGCAGAACGAGTCGGACGACGAGTCGCCGCCTTCGAGGCGAATCTGATGCGGCCGTTCGCCGTCGAAGGTCGTGAAGAAATTCGGATCGACCGTCATCCCGCCCGCGGGCGCGCAATCGATCTTCGCGACCCATCCGCGCACGCCCTCGGGATAAAACTGCGCATCCCAGGCGCCGTACAGCGAATTCGACATGTAGATGCGGCGGCCGTCGCGGCTGAGCTCGATCATCTGCGACGCGCCGTTGAGCGGCCCGCTTTTCGGATGCTTCCCGTGCGACACGATTCCGCCCAGCCGCACTGAGCCCGTCTCTTTCGGCTTGAACGGATCACTGACGTCATACTGCTTCAAGTCGCCGGTACCGAAGCACGCGACGTACAGAAATTTATCGTCGAGACTCAGATTGATGTCGGTAATCAACGGCGGCACTGCCTTGAACGGCTTGAGCGCCGGCGGCAACTCGCTTTCGTCGGCAGGCTCTGCAGGAATTTCGATCACCTTACGGATTTTCCAATCGCCGCCGTCGCGATGCCACAGCCAGATCGACGCCGACAAATCCTTGGTCGAGATCACCACGCCGACGAAGCCAAAAGTCTTGGTCGGATCATGCGACGGACGCAGCTCGAGCGCCATTTGATTCTCGGCGCCCAGGTCGAGCGACTTCAGATGACGCCGATTGCGCAGGTTCCAGATATGAATCGCGTGGCCGTACTTGTTGCCGAGCAACAAGTCGGGCACGAGACCGTTCTCAATCATGTTGGGCGTGCCCCATTCGCTGGTCACGGCCACGTCCCAGCCGAGATGCCACCAGAAATCGTACGCGAACCTCTGCGGCCCGCGATCGACTTCCCATCGCCCCAGCACGTCGAAGCTTTCGTGATCGAGCAGGAAAATTCCGCCTGGTCCGTCGCCCCTTGGATCTCCCAGCGCGCTGACGTAAATCGCGTCGGGCCCGCAATGTACCGTATGCGGCCGGCTGTATCCCGCCCGCGACGCAATCTCGTCGCCCTCGATCGTCTTCACCAGCTTCGGATTCCTGGCGTCGGGCTTGGTGTCGAAAATATAAATGCGCGACGATCGCAATCCCGGCACTAGCAGGTAGCGCCGCTCTATATGAGGATGCGGCGCGTACGGACACAGCGCAGCGCTGCACGCGTTCCATCCGAAGTGATGCAGCTCGTCGCCGGCGTTCGGCATCTCAGCGCGGCCGACGACTTGCGAATAGGTCTTCGACTTCGAATCGAGATCGAGCACGCACAGCGCATCATGTTTGCCATTCGCCGGCGTCGGATTGAACGTTACGACGTAGCCAAGCTGCTCGCGCGGCGCCTGCATTGCCATCCGCGCCGACGGGTAAAAGGTTTGATCAGGTTTCCACAGCGCCATGAGTTCGCACCGCCTCGTCCAGAATTACTCCGACCGTACCCAACCGGTCGAATCTCAAGCAAGCCCGCCGTGCCGCTAACGCTTTTACTTTTGTCCCCCTTCCCACTAAGGGAAGGGGTTAGGATTAGGTCGCAATCAATCTCGACACTCTCTTTCAGGACGCAACACCATGGAAGAAAAACCGGTTCTCTACGAAAAGCACGACCGTATCGCCAAGGTCATCCTCAACCGCCCGCGCTACAAGAACGCGCAATCGCGGCGCCTGCTCGAGGAAATGGACGCCGCGTTCGCCGAGGCCAACGCCGACGACGACGTCCGCGTGATCATCCTGTCCGGCGCCGGCGACAATTTCTGCTCCGGCCACGACCTCGGCACCCCCGAGGAAAAAGAGGACCAGCAGCGCCGCCCGTTTCCCAAGGGCGTGCGCGGCGAGTACGCGCGCTCGCGCGAAATGTTCCTCGACAACACGCTGCGATGGCGCGACCTCGACAAGCCGACCATCGCGCAGGTGCAGGGCCTGTGCATTTTCGGCGGCTGGATGTTCGCGGCCGCGATGGATCTCGTTGTCGCGTCCGACGACGCGAAGTTCCTGCCCTCGCTACTGCAATACTTTTCCATTCCGTGGGACATGCCGCCGCGCAAGGCCAAGGAAATTCTTTTCCAGAGCCGCTT
>PMOH01000520.1:0-1494 GCA_003161515.1 Deltaproteobacteria bacterium | reverse complement strand
CATTCGCATCACATGATTCTCGGCATCGGCGGTTTGATGCAGGCCAAAATGCAAGGCAAGGAGCTTCCCAAGCGGATGCCCGGGGTCGAGCAGGCGCTCAAGAAAATAAAAAAGTAGGCCGCGCAGTTAGCTAATCGCGTTCGCCGAACGGCGGCTGCATTTTTAATGCGACATTAGCGTCCCGGTAAGACCCCTTCCGGACGAACCGATTCGTGTCGATTTTCAAAATTCGTCACAATTGAAGTGTGACGAGTTGGATTTCAAAACTGAGCCGCGCAATCTTCGCCGCATTCCTTGTGTGCGTGCTCATGGCGACCGGCTCCAGCGCATCCGACGCGAATCCAATCGCCACGCCTGCTCCTTCATCGGACGCAAAGCTGCTTCCCGCTCCTGCCGCGGCGATCGCCGCACTGCCCGCCGCGCCGCTCCCGCCGATCGCGCATCGGATCGCAGGCGGCGAATTCGATTTCATCGCCTGGGAGGGCAGCACCTTTACCAGCATCGGATCGCGATTCGGCGAGAGTCCTAAAGTTCTGGCCCGCGACAACGGCAAGCAGGTTACCGACCGTCTTCGCGCTGGCGACACGATTCACATCGACAATCGCCACATCGTCCCTATCGAAGGATCCGATTTGATCGAGGTCAATCTGCCGCAGCGGATGCTCTTTCATTTCGAGGGCGGCCGGCTGAGCGGGGCGTATCCGGTCGCGATCGGGCAACCAGGCAAGCAGTGGCAGACCCCCACCGGCGCGTTCACGGTAATCCAGATGCGCGAGGATCCGACCTGGCGAGTGCCAGCGTCGATACAGCGTGAAGAGGAAGCAGCGGGCAAGGACGTGGTTGACGAGATCGAACCCGGACCCGACAATCCGCTAGGCAAATACTGGATCGGGCTGAGTTTCCCGGTGATCGGGATTCATGGCACCAATCACCCGGTCAGCGTGTACAGCTATCGAACTCATGGATGCGTGCGCCTGCATCCCGACGATATCGAAGCGCTGTTCAACGATGTCGATCTGAATGATAGCGGCGTGATTGAGTACTACCCCCTGATGCTGGCGAAACTCGACGATGGCCGCGTTTTTGTCGAGAGCGAGAAGGACATTTACCGCAGAGGCACAGGTGGAATCGACGCGGTAAGGGCCCTTGCGCGGGCTGATGGGATTGATAACCTGATTGACTGGTCGGTTGCCGGGGAAGTAGTTAACGACCAGGATGGAATCGCGCGCGACGTGACGGCCACGACTGAGCGCGCAGGGGGAACGCCAGCAGATCCTAGTGCGGCGACGAAAGTTGAGGGAGCAGTCACAGTCGCAATCCACGCGTCCCGCGGACTTATCGCGGCGGCGGTTCCTCCGCATTAGCGCGATTGCCGCGGCGCAACTCATTGTGCCGGCGGTCGCGATGGCCCGTACCACCGTCCAGCTTCGACGCCGCTCGCTCAAGTTCTACGCTCTGCACACCGGCGAAAGCCTGACCACGACCTACTGGGAA
>PMOH01000241.1 GCA_003161515.1 Deltaproteobacteria bacterium | reverse complement strand
GCTGAGACCGGCCAGTTGATCTTCGACTTCGAGCGCAGCTACCAGCCCGGCACGGTCGAGGACGGTTTCGGTCCGGCCCGCGTGCGCGAGCGCTTCGAGGAAGCGCGCCGAGTCGCTGACGAGGACCCGCTGCGCGCGCTGAACATCTACAGCGAGCTGGTCGGCCGCGAGCCCGGCAACTTCGAGGCGCACATCCGCCTCGCGACGCTGCTCGAACGCGAGGGCGACCTTTCAGGCGCGCTGCGCCATCTGCTCGGCGCCGCCGCGATCGTTCCCGCCAGCGCCGACGTCCACCTGAAGCTCGGCCTGCTCTACCGCAAGAAGGACGAGCATCAGTGTGCGCTGCGAAGTTTCCTGCGCACGCTCGAATGCGACCCCGCCAACGTCGAGGCGCATCGCAACGCCGCCGAGATGTACGAAGCGGTCGGCCGCAAACGCGACTCGCAGCGCCACCTGAGCGCGATCCACCGTCTGATCAAGGGCGACTAATCGCTCGACGCGCGGCGTGTTGAATCACGACAACTCGCGGCGATAAGCTCGCGAGTATGCCGCGCGATTCACTGAAACCTATCGACATCCTGCGCCACGAACTGAAAGCGTTGCGCTTCATCCTCGACAATTTTCACTCGGGCAAACTCGGAATTGACGGACTTCCGCCGCGCGAGGATTTCCAGTCCGCGCAAGCCCGCGCGCTCTACGACTCGATTGTCAAAGCTCCCGATCGCAAGTCCGCCGAGCGCGCGATCGCAGAACTCGAACTCGACGACGTCGACATCGATTCGTTCCTGCACCTGAGCGGCGATCACTACTACACTTATCCCGCGCTGGTCCGCGAGCGCGCCGCGGCGATTCGCATGGGCAAGCTCACGGTAGAAGGCGCGTGAGTTCTTCTCTGCCGCGAGAGATACACCTGCTGCTCGATTCCGCCGGAGCGCTGATCGTGTTCCAGGAGAAGGGCGCGGCGTGGGCGGGAGTGCTCGCGTTCTCGAACGAGGACAAGGCGCGCGAGTTCTGCCGCGTCAGCAATCTCGACGCCGCTGAAGTCGCCGCGATCTCGACCGCCGATCCAGATGCGGTCGCTACATTGATCGCGTCGATCAAGCGACGCGCGATCCGTAACCTGCTGCTCGATCTCGACTACAAGACCGGCGCTTGCACTCAAATCGACTTCGACCGCGACTCTTTCGGCCCCGCAGTGCCGCGACAGTTCACGCCGCCCGCTCATCGCTAGAATCGTTCGATGCCATCCGTCCGCTCGATACTGCCCGAAAAGATCGAAGACGCGCGCCGGCGTCTTGCGGGCATCATTAAACCAACTCCGCTGATTCGCAGCACCACGCTCGACCGAATTCTCGACGCGCACGTGTTCCTCAAGCCCGAGAATCTGCAGAAGACCGGATCATTCAAAATCCGCGGCGCATACAATCGCCTCGCTACTCTCACCGACGAGCACAAGTCGCGCGGTGTCGTCGCCGCGAGCGCCGGCAATCACGGACAGGCGCTCGCCTACGCCGCCACTCGCGCGGACGTGACCGCGACGATCGTGATGCCGACGACGGCCGCGATCGCGAAGATCGACGCGACCCGCAGCTACGGCCAGTCGGTCGTGCTCGAGGGCGTCGATTATCAGGACGCGCGCGCGGCCGCGGTGAAGATGTGCACCGAGCGCGGCGCGTGCTTCATCGACGCGTACGACGATGCTGAAGTGATCGCGGGCCAAGGCACCGTCGGTTTAGAAATCGCCGATGAAGTTGCGCCCGGCGTCGTGATCGTTCCGGTTGGCGGCGGCGGATTGATTGCGGGGATCGCGGCTGCGCTCGCGACGCGCGCGCCAAATGCCGAGGTGATCGGCGTCGAGGCGGCCGGCTCGCCGCAACTGTCTGCGAGTCTCGCCGCCGATGCGGCTGCGTCGATCGGCCGCCCCGTCGATACGATTGCTGATGGCCTCGCAACCGGCCGTATCGGCGCGATTCCGTTCGAGGTGATGCGTGGTCGCGTCAAACGCGCCGTCACCGTCGATGATTTCGAAATCGGCGAGGCAGTCCTGCTACTGCTCGAGCGCCTCAAGCTTCTAGCCGAAGGGGCCGGCGCTGCGGCGCTCGCGGGCGCACTCAAACTCAAGGACGAGTTGAAGGGCAGGACGGTAGTCCTCGTCGTGAGCGGCGGGAATATCGACACGAACGTGCTCGACCGGATCATCGGCCACGGACTGGTGAAAGTCGGGCGCCTGTTTCGCGTCGCCGTGGATTTGCGCGATCGCCCCGGCGAGCTCGGCAAGTTGGTCTCGATGGTAGCGGCGACGGGTGCAAACGTCCGCGCGATCGATCACGATCGCACGCGCCGCGACATCGCGATCGGCGGCGCGCGCGTAATGCTGGAACTGGAAACCCGTGGCCCCGCCCATATCGAAGCGATCCGCGAGCAACTAAAACGTCACGGCTACGCGTTCGATGTCCCCGCACTCGGCTAATCGAAGAACTTGCTTGTAGTGAAACCCCTCCGTGGGTTTCACGCTTCCTTGGGCACGGTTAAACCCTGCACCTTAGAATTAGGAAAGATGCGGGACTTCGTCCCTGTTAGAACTTGTTTGTGAGCTGATGGCGACTTCGTCGCCACCAGCGGGAAACATCTCCCAACTAGTTCGAACAGGGACGAAGTCTCGCATCCTGCTTTTATTACCGGGTGCAGGGGTCACCCGTGCCCAAGGAAGTTTGAAACCCACGGTGGGTTTCATTTCAATTAAGTTCTGCGATTTCTCTTTCTACGTGAACATCGACGCGATGCCGGTCGGCCTCACCAACTTGCCCGCCGGCTTCATCGAATGCGCGAGCGCTTCGAGCTTCTGCTTAAACGCCTCCATCTCGGCTGCCTGCTTGGCTTCGAACGCCGCAGCTTCGCGCGCGCGCTTGCGCTCGAACGCTTCGCGTTCCGCACGTCGCCGACTGTAGAAGCCCTCGAACGTTTCTTTCACTGCGCGGTACATCGCAGTTTTCGGGACGTACGATCCCGAGCACGACGGGCAATGGAACACGACGCCCTTCTCAAACAGCCGATACGGAATCGTCCACGGCTCGTTGCAATCCTTGCAGATGACCGGCACTTCCCACGCCAGTGGATTGAACTCCGCGCTCGTGGTTGAAGTCGCCGCACTGGCCGCAGGAGCCACCGCCGCAGCTTTCGGAGCCGCTGTTGTAGCAGGTGCAGGCTTGGGTGCAGGCGCCGACGCTACCGCTGCGCCATTTGCCGCTGGTGCTTCGGCGCCAGTTGCCTCTTTGCGGAATCGCGACGGCGCGTCGTCGGGGAACGTCGTCTCGGGATGTAATTCGCGAGCGCGCGCGAGCAGCACGCCTTCGCTTTCGAGGTTCGCGGGATCGGGGATGCAACAATCTACGGGACACACCGCGGCGCACGCCTCATGATCGTGGAAGCCGACGCACTCCGTGCACTTCGACGGCACGATGTAATAAATGTCCTGCGCGATCGCGGGACCGGGCGCGCCGTTGAGCTCCCACGGCACTCCGCCCGCGTAAATCGCCGTGTTCGGACACTCCGGCTCGCACGCGCCGCAGTTGATACATTCGCTCGTAATCGTCGTCGCCATCTATGTGGACCCCGGTCTTCGATTCTGATCAACTTCAAACTCTAACAACGCCGATTTCAGCTGGCAATCGTGCTCGCTTTTCGCGATGCCTCTGTTTTGACTATGCTGGTCGCGAAGCCGCGGTACGAAACGACAATCACGACCGCAGGAGTGTTTCGCATGGATCTTCAATTCACGCCCGACGAAGAAGCATTTCGACTCAAGGTGCGCGGTTGGCTCGACGAGAATATGCCGACCAGCGGCCTCTCCGCCGATCGCGAGGGCCGTGACGACAAGACCTGGCTCACGCGCGCGAAAGCGTGGCAGCGTCGCTTGCACGAGGCCGGCTACGTCGCGCTCGCGTGGCCGAAAGAGTACGGCGGGCAGGCGATGGACCCGGTGCGGCAGTCGATCGTCAACGACGAGATAGTCCGCGCGAAGGCGCCGTACCTGGTCGGCGGGTCGGGACTTGGGATGCTCGGGCCGACGCTTATTTCGTGGGGCAGCGAGGAGCAGAAGCAGCGCTACCTGCCGAAAATTTTGACCGCCGAAGAAATCTGGTGCCAAGGTTATTCGGAACCCGGGGCCGGTTCAGATTTGGCGTCACTGAAAACACGCGCGGAAATCGTCGGCGATGAGTTCGTCGTCAACGGCCAGAAAGTCTGGACCTCGGGCGCCCAATACGCCGACATGATGTTCTGCCTGGTGCGCACCGACCCCGAGGCGCCCAAGCATCGCGGCATTTCGTACATC
>PMOH01000018.1:1528-6773 GCA_003161515.1 Deltaproteobacteria bacterium | reverse complement strand
CGGCGAGCCATTGGCGATAGGACGTCTCGTGTTCCGTGAGTTGTCGAAGCCGGGCGATTCCAACCAGCACGAATCCCTGTTCGTTTGCGGCGTTCATCACTGCTTCACGCAGAAAATCCATGGCGATGGCAAAAGGGTAGCATTTGGGTAGGCTTTTCGCGCGGAAAATTGTGGATACATTGACTCGACTATTTGCTATGATTAGTTTCTTGGTGAGGCGCAGGATCGACTTGTAAGCGCTGCTTACCGGAGGTTTCTACCGAAAATGGCTGACGGACTTAATATCGAGCATCACGGGCATGGGCATGAGAGCGAGCATGAGCATCGGCATGCCGAGCAGACGGCGCCGGCTCAGGCAGTAGATAGTGCGTCGCTGCCGGACGTGAAGCTGACGCCCAAGGCGATCGAGATGGTGCGCAAAATGCAGACGAAGGAAGGCCTCGGCGCCGAGCATGGGATGCGAATCGGGGTGGTCGGCGGCGGATGCTCCGGGTTTCAATATTCGTTGAATTTCGACACGCAGAAGGAAGGCGACCGGGTGACGGATTTCGACGGCGTGATTGTACTGGTCGATGAGATTTCACTGCCGTATATCGCGGGCACGACGCTCGACTACGTCGAGGGGCTGCATGGCGCGGGATTCCGTTTTGACAATCCGCGCGCGAGTCGCACCTGCGGATGCGGGTCGTCGTTCAGCGCGTAACCACCTCTCCCCGAACCCCAGGGACAAAGATCAGAATAATCGCCTGCGCGGCGGGCGGCAGGGGTGACCCCTGCACCCAGTGTTAAGCGCAAAGTTGCGCGCGGCGCGCTACTTTGCTCTCAGGGGGTGGCTCGATGGGGTGCGTACCGGAGACACGATGCTCTCGGGATTGATCTACTGGCTGTCGCCGGCGCGCCGGCGGTTTATGCGGCGGCTGGCGAAGCCGGGACTCGAGGCGACGCGCGCGCGGCTGGCCGAGGCGGGATCGCCGCGAGCGGTTCAGTTCGTTTCGACGATTCTCGACGCCAATGCGGATTTCCTTGCCTATGCGCTTTCGTCGAAGGGAGTGCTTCATATGTATGGCGACCGCGCGACGCCCGCGACGGTCGCGGCATGTATCGCCACGATGCTTATCTACTCGGTGAATTTGTTCGCGCGCGACGAGATGACCAACAACGAGAGCGAGATGATTCCGCTGCTGGCGCATCTGGTGGGCGTCAAGCCGATACAGGTGATGCTCCGGCGCGACGCGTTGCGTAAGGCACCGCGCAGTGAAGAGTGGATGGTGCTGACGTGGCTCGCGAAGGACCTGGACGCGGAGCCGCCGAAGTACGACGCCGAGCTTGAGCGCGCGTTCGGATACAATTATCTGTCGTACATCGCGCAGTACCGGCCGACGCTCGAGCGCGAGATGGCGGCAGCTGACACGGCCTGAAGTTCAGGAGCTCAAGATGAAAGATCTCGAAGGGCGCGGAATTATCGTAACTGGCGCGACGCGTGGAATCGGCAGGGCGATCGCGATCGAAGTTGCGCGGCGCGGCGCCAACGTATCGTTCAACTACGTCAAGAGCGATCAGCAGGCGTCAGAGTTGAAGGTCGAAATCGAGAAACTTGGGGTCAAGGCGCTCGCCTACAAGGTTGATGTCGGCGATCTCAAGAGCGTGCGCGAGATGGTCAACGCGACCAAGAAAGAATTCGGGCAAATTGACGGGCTGGTCAACAACGCGGGCATGACGCGCGACAAAGTGTTAGTGATGATGTCGGAAGAGGACTGGAACGAGGTCATCAGGGTCAATCTGACCGGTGCGTTTAATTTCGCGCGCGCGGCGGCGTTTATGATGATGAAAGCGAAGCGCGGATCGATCCTCAATATAACGTCGGTCAGCGGTCTTATTGGACTTCCCGGTCAGGCGAACTATTCGGCGGCAAAGGCGGGACTTATAGGTCTTACAAAATCCGTCGCGAAGGAAGTAGGGCGGCTAGGTGTTCGCGTCAACGCCTTGGCACTGGGATTCATAGAAACCGACATGACAGCCTCGTTGCCCGAAGAGAATCGAGCACAAGCATTGGCGATGATACCACTAGGCCGCTTCGGCAAAGTCGAAGACGTAGTCCCGATGGCGGCATTCCTGCTGAGCGACGCGGCGTCATATGTCACAGGCGCGGTAATCCAGGTGGATGGCGGCCTCGCGATGTAAGTGCACGGGGCCCACGGGTAGTCGTTCAGAAAGAACTGGGCAGTCGCTACGGGCAGAGAGAAGACTTGCTGCCGATCCGGGCGCAGTGACGCCGCCACCGAATGCCAACCTGGTAGCCCCTCGGTAAAAATTGCAGGATCGGCGAACGCAGGATCCGGCCACTGCTCCGAATCCAGCTGCGCGCGACCTGGTTTCCCGCCCGATCCGGAAATCTGCGGGGCACCGCTAGTCAGCCTGGAAGCGTCACATGCAGGCAGAACCCATTTTATGGGTTCTAAATGCGTAATTGCTTGGCTTGTGCAGGCGTGTTACAAGCTGTCCAGTTCTACATACTCAATGTAGAGCCAAATCGGGAGGGGAGTCTTGACGAAATGACGAATGCGACAAGCTTTTGGACCAGAGGTTGGAGTGCTGCGAGAGCGTTTGCCCGGCCGGAGCTGCTGATTGGCTTGATGATCATCGGCGCCGCCCTGGCAACTCCCTCAATCGCGATGCAGGGCGATACGATTGCCGATCGCGTGTTCGGGCAGTTCGATTTCGTGCACAACGGCCAGAACCTGATCGACGCCAGCGGCATGTTGAATCCGCAGAGTGTCGCGATTGACTCAAGCGTAACCCCCAATCGCCTGTACGTCTCGGACAATCTCAATAGCCGCGTGCTCGGTTACAAGAACGTCGCGACCTTCGTCAACGGCGGCGCGGCCGACCTGGTGATCGGTCAGCCCGATTTTCTGTCGGGAGCCTGCAACCAGAATAACGCGAACCCGAGCGGGAACACCTTGTGCAATCAGTCCGGGGTTGCGGTCGATGCCAATGGCAATCTCTACGTGGCGGATGGCAGCAACAACAGCCGCGTGCTCGAATTCAATACACCCTTCGCCGCATGCGGTTCGTTTCCATGTATTGGAGGGTCCGCCAACCTGGTATTCGGGCAGGGCGGATCTTTTACGTCCAGCACATGTGACATCCCCGGTGTTAGCGCCGCAAGTCTATGCGTCCCGGTCGGGGTCGCGGTGGACGCGCTCGGCAACCTATACGTCGCGGATCAAGTCGAAAACCGGGTGCTCGAATACAACACTCCACTCACGACCGGCACTATCGCGGATACCGTATTTGGGCAGGGCGGCAACTTTACCACCGAAGACTGTAACCACGGTGGTTTGAGCGCGAGCAGCCTGTGCGCTCCGGGTGGGGTTGCAGTGGACGCGAGCGGCAATATTTACGTTGCGGATTCCAGCAACAACCGGGTGCTTGAATACAACACGCCGCTCACCACCGACACCGTCGCGGACGAGGTGTTCGGGCAGGGCGGCAACTTCGCTTCGGCCAACCCGAACAACCCCGCCGATCTCCCCAGCGCAGACAGTTTGTTGGCGCCTCAGGGGGTTGCATTGGACGCCGCCGGCAACGTTTACATCGCGGATTCCAACAATAACCGGGTGCTCGAGTACAACACTCCACTGTCGAGCGGCACGACCGCCGACAACGTGTTTGGGCAGGCCGGCAGCTTCACTTCCAACAGCTGCAATACCAGCACGACCGCCAGCAGCCTGTGCGATCCAGGTGGCGTCGCAGTGGACGGCTCCAACAACGTCTATGTTGCCGATATCGAAAATAACCGGGTGCTGAAATACAACACCCCGCTGACAACCGACACGATCGCCGATGTCGTATTGGGGCAGCTCGACTTCCTGCACAATGGAGGCAACCTGATCGACGGGCGCGGCATGTTCAATCCCAATTCCGTGGCAATCGACAAAAGCGTCAGCCCGAACCGGCTGTACGTGACCGACACCGATAACAACCGCGTGTTGGGCTACAAGAACGTCAGCACCTACGTCAACGGCGGGCCGGCTGACCTGGTGATCGGGCAGTCCGACTTTTTGTCGAGCGCCTGTAACACCGCCGGGCTTGGCGCAAACAGCTTGTGCACTCCGTTCGGGATCGCGGTGGACGGCAGCGGCAATCTCTACCTGGCCGATGAGGGGAATAACCGAGTACTCGAATACAACACACCTTTCAGCGGATGCGGTTCGTTTCCGTGCGTTGGAGCGGGCGCCAACCGGGTGTTCGGCCAAGGCGGCAGTTTTACCGCCAGCGATTGCAACAATGGCGGCCTGGGAGCCAGCAGCCTCTGCACTCCAGTTGGAGTCGCGCTCGACGGCGGCGGCAACCTCTACGTCGCCGATTTCTTCAATAGTCGAGTGCTCGAATACAACACCCCGCTCACGACCGACACGATTGCCGATCGAGTGTTCGGGCAGGGCGGCAGTTTTACTACGCGGACATGCAACATCGGCGGTTTGAGCGCAAGCACTCTATGCCAGCCGATCGGCGTCACTGTGGATCTCAGCGGCGAGCTCTATATCGCCGACTTCGACAATAGCCGCGTGCTCGAATACAAAACACCGCTGGTGACCAGCACGACTGCCGACGTTGTGCTCGGGCAGTCCGACTTCGTATCCGGTAGCTGCAATGGCAGCGGCTTGAGCGCGAGCAGCCTATGCTCTCCTGACGCGGTCGCGTCGGACAGCAAGGGCGACCTATACGTCGCCGACGAAACCAACAACCGCCTGCTCGAATACGACGCCCCGACTACGACCGGCATGATGGCCAATCGAGTCTTCGGGCAAGGTGGCAGCTTCATCACCACCTTCTGCGATTTCGACGGGATGAACGGCACGGCAGACGGGCTGTGCGATCCCAGCGGGGTCGCAGTGGACAGCAGCGACAACGTTTATATCGCCGACACGCAGAATAACCGCGTGCTCGAATTTGACAAACCAGTGGTCCCTCCAACTCCGACTGCGACCGCAACCGCGACGGCGACCGCTACCGCGACTGCATCGGCGACGGCTACCTCAACCAAAACTGCAACTCCAACCAAGACGGCTACTGCCACCGCCACCAAGACCGCGACGGCCACCAAGACCGCGACGGCAACCGCCACCAGGACTGCGACGGCAACCGCAAGCGCGACCGCCACAGCAACGCCGACAGTGACAGCCACCCCAACCGCAACCTCCACTGCGACGTCGACCGCAACCGCGACGTCCACGGCAAC
>PMOH01000018.1:0-1492 GCA_003161515.1 Deltaproteobacteria bacterium | reverse complement strand
TCAACCGCAACGGCCACTTCGACCGCGTCGGCCACGAGAACGTCAACTGCGACTGCAACTGCGACGCTGACCGCGACTGCCACTCCGACGGCGACCAATATGGCGACCGCAACTGCGACTGCCACGCCGACGGCGACGCCGACCACCTCGATGTCGGTGACCGCGGCGCTCGCGTTCGGTAATGTGGCCGCAGGTCAGACAGTTGCCAAAACGGTGAAGGTCACCAACACCGGCGCGACACATTCGTTGATTATTTCGAGTGCGATATCGTCCGACCCGGCGCATTTTACCGTCACCGGCGGAGGCACCTGCGGCGCGGTTCCGATCACGGTCGCGCACGGTACGAACTGCACGCTCGGAGTGGCGTTTGCACCCGGCACGCTCGGCGCGCATAGCGCGACCCTGACGCTGACCGACAATGCCACCACCAGCCCGCAGCACTCGGCGCTAAGCGGTACGGGCATCGCGGATATGACGACCTCGGTGAGCAGTCTGACCTTCCTCAGCCAGAAGTTCGGTACCACGGGCAAGAAGACCTTGTCCGTCACCAATCATCAAACCCGGTCCGTGACGCTCAGCGAGCAGTTCAGTGGCGGCAATTCCGCCGACTTCTCAGTGACGGGAGGCACCTGCACGACGACGCTCGCTGCCGCATCGACTTGCACCCTGACGGTGTCTTTCGCGCCCGGCGTGCTGGGGACGGAAGCTGCGACGATGACGATTACCGACAGTCCTGACCCGCTCGGTCCGTACACTATCGCGCTCAGCACCGGCCCGACCATTCCAGCAACAGTGCTGCCGGCGACTCAACTGTTTGGCAACGTTGCTCAGTCGGCGACCAAGACGCTGACCAGCTTGAAGGTGACCAATCTCTCGCCGTTCACGTTGACGGTCACCGCGAACATCACTGGCGCCAACGAGGCGGACTTCGGTGAGTTCGCAAGCCCCACCTGCGCCGGCCACAGTGTCTGCGTAATTCCGGTGAGCTTCACGCCCAGCGCGGAGACCGCGGAGAGCGCAACGCTGAGTGTCAGCCTCGATCAGGATCCGACCAGCCCGCATNNGTCGCGCTGACCCGCTCGAAAGCGCTGACCGTCTCGATCACGAACCTCGGCGCCGCGACGCTGACGCTCCCGACGCCGATGATCAGCGGCTCCAACGCCGCCGATTTCTCGCTGACGACCGCCGCGACCACGCCCTGCGGAGCGACCCTCGCGGGTGGCGCGTCATGCCATGTTGGTGTGACCTTCCGCCCAAGCGTGGCGACGGCAGAGTCGGCGTCGATCGCGATTGGCGACACTCCTGACGCCGCCAGCCCGCACGATGTAGGTCTCACGGGCACGGGCATGTAGTCCTGTTATCCAGATGATGAAACCGCCGGAGCGATTCGATCGCTCCGGCGGTTTAATTTCATCGAGTTCGTCACTCGGCTCAAATCCGCTTGACAAAACCCGGTGGGCCAAGCGGAATTGCACTGGTGGGGAGAGGAGTA
>PMOH01000072.1 GCA_003161515.1 Deltaproteobacteria bacterium | reverse complement strand
ATGCTGGTGCAGGTAGGCGCAATCCCGCACGAAAAGGTGATGCAGACGATCGATCTTATCGGCAAGCACGTGATGCCGAAGTTGAGTGAGAGTTCGAAGGCGTATCAGGTGGAGTCAGCGGCAGCGGCCGGCGCGCGGTGAGGCAATATTTGACGAACGCTCTGTAGCGCGACGATTTACACCTGTAATCGGACGTGTTACGCTTCTCCGGTGATACGGGGCTTCCGGCACAATGGGCTTGAAGAACTGTTTCGCCAAGGTCGAAGCCGAAGAGTGGCGGCGGACCTCCAAAAGAGGGCGCTTCGGAGACTAGATGCGCTGAAGCAGGCTGCGACGCTGCGAGATCTCAACATTCCCGGCTTCGACTTCCATCCTCTCAGGGGTAAGCCGCAGCGCTACTCTGTTCATGTCAACGGCGCTTGGTGCATTACGTTTGAGTGGCACGATGGCGACGCGTGGCAGGTTGACCTGGAGCAGTATCATTGAGTTTTTGGGCGTAGCACGATTGAGGCAATTATGGTCACGAGGCGAGCAGTGAAAGTTGATGCCGAGCGAAGGCCGACTCATCCTGGCGCTATTCTGCGCGAGGACGTCCTTCCTGCGCTCGGGCTCTCGGTTAGTGAGGCAGCCCGGCAGCTTGGCGTAACGCGGCAAACACTTCATCGGATTATGGCCGAGAAGGTATCTGTTACGCCCGAGATGGCCGCGCGGCTCGGCCGGTTCTGCGGCAACGGACCTGGAATTTGGCTGCGAATGCAGCAAGCGTGTGACTTGTGGCGCGCCGAGCGTGAACTCCGATCCGAGCTTGCACGAATTCCAGTTCATAGAACGTCCTCTGCAGCTTGAGCGCGGTAAAATAGATTCGCTGTGCTGTCTGTCCGGGAGTCTCGTAGCGGGCGCGAGAAGTGACGAGTCACACTCTCTTGTCAGGAAACTCGAGAGTCCACTTGCTCAGGTCGGCCGGAACTCCAGGATCAGGATGGGGCTTAGGGCCATTGGGTCCCATAACGAGAAACGGAAAAATTTGGAACAACTCCGACGCGCACTGGGCGATCTGCTCCGGCGTCTTAGCAACTATGTCTTCAAGATCTCGATTGTTAAACAAGCGATACTCGTTTCCCATTTTGACAATCCGGAGGCGATTGAAACGCCAGATGTAGGCCCAGCATGGGTAGGGTAAGTTCCTATCGTCCAGCGGAAATAATGACAACGCAGACTCTGTGAATTTGCTAGCGGGATAGCTATTGCGGGAGATTGCTTCACGCAGTGCGGGACGCTTCGCGTCTGGGCGGGTGAACCTATCAAAGGGCCACCGCTCAAAATCGAAACGATTGATCACGTCGACGATTTTCATCGTCAGCGGTACTCTTGCCGACGAGTTCTCATAGAGCCACGGGCGGGGTCGCTTCTGGAGCGGTTTAAAAATCTCGGGTCTCGCGAATATTGAAACAAGCACAACAGCCGACAGGCTCCGATGAGCGCGGAAGGCCTCACGAACTGCGTCCTCGACCGCTACACCACCTCCGTGTCGCGACGAAGCGATATCGAACACGCGATCGGTTCCGAGAAAGACTACATATGGATCGATCGCATCTGCGCGTTTCGCCCTGCTTCCTTTATCCTTCAAAACGCGAAATACGAGATGATTGTCGAGTTTCCGAGATTGATCGCTTTTTTCTGATTTTAGGAATGCGGCCTCGATGATAAGACGGGCGCCCGAGTGAGCCTCGAGTTGCATGTCTGGATTGGTACCGCCGATGGACGGTTCGTACTTCACCGAGCCCAGAGCTCCTGCTGCGTCCAAGAGCAACAATTCCCAGATTCCGCTAAGCCACTGATCTGAGGACAGGTTCCCTCGGATTTGTCGCAATTCACGCCCTAGTGCCGCTTCAGAACGAGCTAGCAGTTCGACAACCCATCGCTCATCCATCATGGAAATTACTCGGCGAACCCGACCAACGTTTATGAGTCATTCAAGGGAGGTGGCTTATGCAATCCCGAATTCTGACTCGCTTATCCTCTAGGAACGCTTGTCTGAGCGACGTTCCGCAGCCAGCCGCCCAATTTCATCCAATCGATAACTTGCCACTGCTCCCGTTCGGTCAGTCTCCAGCCAAAGATGACGGCCGTAAGAGCGCGCCGGGCAATAGGATAGTAGCGATTCGCAGTCGGCTTGCATCGCGCTTCCCATTTCCGGACGCAGCGCCATTCGGCCTGACGTTTCCAGGACGTGGACTTTTGAAGTAGGTGTGCGTCAACGAACTTCCTTCTTTTTTCCGCGGAAGCAAATCGGTCCCATAGCGGCTTTGGTCTGTCCGAGTACTTCACTTTGAACGGACCAAAATCTGGTTCAGTCACGTGGTCGCTCTCCAGCTCAAAGCAGATCCCGGCCCCATCAGAACCATAACGATGCCACAGATCGGGGTCCTTTGGATTCTCGCTCAAGCAAAACACTCCAGTCTTGTCGAGAACGTCTTGCACGTCCGTCTTAGCGCGTTCCAAGTCTAGTCCGACCAGCCGCGCGTCATCTTCGACACCTGGAAAAATGAAGTCCTCGTCGTCGTCAAAGGACAGGCGCGATCCGAACCACCAGTTGTTTTGCGACAGTATCTTCCGGACTGAATCATGCTGATCCGCGAACGGGCGATACTTGTAAAGCAGTCTTGGTGGTATGAGATCCTTCTTGCGATACCTCATCTGGATAGGGCTTGCTTCAGATAAGCAGCGCCGCGGAGCTACCTGCGTGAGCCGGGGGCGGGGCGGGGGTCTACTATTTGGCGGCCGGTGGGGCGGACCTCCAGGGAGCAGCCGAAGAGCGAGTCGTCGCGGACCAGGGTTACTACTGCGTCGGCGATTTCTTCGGGTTGGATTATTTTTGAGGGCATCCAGCTTTTGATGCCGTGTTGCTGCGCTAGCTCCAATCCTCGGCGTACCAAAGGAGTATCTACGATGCCGGGGCAGATGCAGTTGACGCGGATTTTTCGTTCCGCTGACCATGATGCGAGCGAGTGCGTGAAGTTTACGACGCCGCCTTTGGCCGCGCCGTACACTGCGTCCTGACGATGCGGATACAGGCCGGCCATCGAGGCCGTATTGATGATGACGCCGCCGCCATTTTTTTGCATCAGCGGCGCCGCGAGGCCGGTGCCGAGAATCACTGCCTGCAAATCGATTTCGATCACCAGATGCCATCGCTCGGGCGGCGCGTCGGGAAAGCCGGGAGCGCCGACGCCGATGCCGGCGTTGTTGTGCAGGATGTCGAGGCGGCCGAACTTCGAGACCGCGGTGTCGAGCATCCGGCGCGCGTCCTCGAGTTTGGTGACGTCGGCCTTCACGAAGACCGCGCGGCCGCCGGCGCTCTCGATGTGCTTGACGGTTTCGGCGCCGCCGGCCTCGTCGAGATCGGCGACCACGATCGCTGCGCCTTCTTTCGCCAGGCGTTCCGCGGTTGCACGCCCGATTCCCGATGAGCCTCCAGTGATGACGCCGGCCTTTCCTTTGATTTCCATCGCGCTATCCTCCGTCCGCAAACAAATACTAATAGATCCCTAACCGACACTCCCAACCAGCACGCCGACGATCAAGCCCGCGAGCACGTAGGCGGTGAGTGCAACATAAGTGTAATCGCGCTCGCGGATAAAGAGGATGAAGCAGAAGGCGACGCGCGCGAGCGGGACCAACGTCAGCACGAACAGCCCAAGCGTCAGCACAGCGTGCGGATTGCCTTCGCGAATCCTTCCAAGCAGCACGCCGTGGCCGATCTTCTCCTTGCCGATCAGGTGACCTTGCTGCACCGCGTGATAGCGATCGACGTAGTAGTCGGGCGCGAAGGTGTAGGTGAGGACCAGTCCGACCACGAGGAAAATCATCGCGGTGATCAGAATCGTGCGCAGGAGAAACGGGGTCCATTCCCTTAGTATTCGATTTTCTTCTTCCTGTTTCGGCATCGATTAGATCCCCGACAGCGCGCGCCATCCCATCTCGGCCGCGATCAGAACAAGAATTATCACGAAAACGATCCTGAGAGATTCAACCTTGAGATGCGGCAGGACGCGGCTCCCAGAGAGTGCGCCGACCGTGACGCCGATCGCCACCGGAGCCGCGATGGTAGTCGCAACGTCGCCGCGCGCGAGAAATACCAGTGCGCCGGCGCCGGCGGTCACGCCGATCATGAAGTTGCTGGTCGCGCTCGAAACCTTGAGCGGCAGGTGCATGATGTAGTCCATCGCCATCACCTTGAGCGCGCCCGATCCGATCCCGAGCAGCCCCGACATCAGCCCCGCGACCACCATAAGAGCGCCGCCCTGCGGAACGTTTACGACTTCGTAGTGAATCGGTTGGCCGCTGAGGTCGGGCACCTCGCCGGCGAGTTCGAGACGTTCGGCGAGCGGGTCGCCTTTGGTCAGGATGTCGTCGCCGCGCTTAGTGATCGTGAAGTACGCCGACTGGAGCATCATCGCGGCGAACAGCAATTCGAGCACGACGGTTGGCACGACGCCGGCGAGGTAGGCGCCGATCACAGCGCCGGTAACCGTCGCGCACTCGAGGACCATCGCGACTTTCAGGTTGGTCCATCCGTCGCGCACGAACGCAACGCTGGCGCCGGCGCTGGTCGCGACAACGGAGATCAGACTCGCGCCGACCGCGACTTTCATCGGCATGTGCGCGAAGATAACCAGCGCAGGCACGATGAAGACGCCGCCGCCAAGTCCCGAGATCGCGCCGACAAATCCGGCGGCAACGGAAAGCGTCAACAGGTTGATCAGGATTTCAAGCAAACACAGGCTCCGGCGGCAGGCATTTCGCGCAATCGTAGTTTGGTTCGATCGAGAAAGACAGGCGCGGGATAGATGAAAGACGGACTACACGGGACGCGGATTTAGAATTTCGAAGGTGCGCCGTGGACTGTTGCGCAAGCCGCGCTCGATGTCGTCGGTAATCTCGCGCACCGCGCGAATAGGTTCGGCCGCGCGCCAAATCGGACCGCCGACGACGACGTAGTCGGCGCCTGCGCGAATCGCGTCGGCGGCGGTGATCGCGTTGGCGGCCGGGATGCCGGCCTCGCGAAGCTGCACGCCCGACGTGACGATAATGAACCGGCGTCCGCAGGTGTTGCGCACGTGCGGAACTTCATGCGGCCAGGTGACGACACCGTCGAGCGACGCGTCGGCGGCGAATCGTGCAATCTCGGTGACGCGGTCGGGCGATCGAGAAACCTGCGCGCTGGAATTCGGGGATTTCATTTCGGCGAGCGTCGCGATCGCCAGGATACTGGGGCGGCGAAGTCCCTCGGTCCGGCAGATGCGCGCGACCTCGGCCCGCGTCCGCGACATCATCTCGGTCGAGCCGCAGGTCGAACCGTACGGATGGATGTCNNCGGCGAATCTCGCGGATGAAATCGGGGCCGCCGCCGACGAACAACGCGCGCCCGACTTTGAACATTCCGACCACTCGCGCGAGACGGTCCACCAGCCGGAGCGCCTCGCTTCGATCGCGCAAATCGAGCGACACTATCAGCCGCTCGCGCAGTGCGTTCTGTCGAGTGAGTCCCGAGAATGGCCAGTACTGAGTCATCGGACAACAAAAATATGCCGATTGGCGACTATGTCAAGGAAGCCGAGAAGTATCGTAGCGGCCGAACCCGATGCAGTGCGCGGGCTGCATTGAGGCGACTGCACTGAGCCGCGCGCAATCGTTGGAATCCGCGCCGATCCTCGACTTTCCGAGCGCTCGACAACGGCATCCGCTTTGCAATTAGAGGTCGGGACCGGGAAATGACAGCGATTGTCTTAGTTCCGGCGACTCGATAGGTCAATTACACGGACCGGCACTTCCGGCCCCAGGTGAGGCAGGATGTTCGGACTTTTTTTTGTAGCGCTAATCATTTACGCGGTCGTGCAACATCGAAAACGGAATCGGATGCGCTGGATGAAATACAGCGATTGGTCGAAGGATGACTGGGCGCAGTACGGCAACAAGTGGTCGCGCGACTGGTCGAAGTTCAAGTCGGATGCGAAGGCGTCCACGACGGCGTCGGCGGAGCGCTTCGCCAGCGATCTTCATTCGAAAATAAAGCGCGACTTTGACTCGAAGATGGCGCGCAAGTTCGAGGCCAAGGCCGAGAAATTCGAGCGCAAGATGCGCTCGCGCTTCGACAAGCAGACGCAGAAATACAGCGGCGTCACGCTCGATCCCGATGAGAATATGCCACCGCCGCCGCAGTTCAAGAACGACGCCGAGCGCCAGACCTACGAGCGCGCGCGCAAACGCGCACAGGCCGAGGCCGGATTCTTCGTGCACCTGATGTGGTACGGCATCAGCATCGGCTTTTTGTTCATCATCAATCTGATTACAACCCCGTTTGGATATCAGTGGTGGATGTGGCCGGCGCTCGGCTGGGGATTTGGAATCGCGAGCCA
>PMOH01000146.1:140-2569 GCA_003161515.1 Deltaproteobacteria bacterium | reverse complement strand
GATGGCGGAGGCCGACGCGCGCGATGGCGGCCTCAAACGGGCTCTGGGAGCGCTCGATCTCACGCTGCTGGGAATCGGCGCGATCGTCGGCGCGGGAATTTTCGTGCTGACCGGCGTCGCCGCCGCGAAATATGCAGGCCCCGCGATCGTTCTCTCGTTCGTAGTTTCAGGATTTGCATGTGCGATGGCGGCGCTGTGCTATGCGGAGTTCGCGGCGATGATCCCGGTGGCAGGCAGCGCGTATTCGTATTCCTACGCGACGATGGGCGAGCTGGTCGGCTGGATCATCGGATGGGACCTCGTGCTCGAATACGCAGTCGGCGCCGCGGCCGTCGCCGTGGGATGGTCGGGATATCTCACCGTCATCCTGCACGGCCTCGGGATTCATTTGCCGGTCGCGATCACCAACGCACCCGGATCGGTGCCCGGCGCGGTTATCAATCTTCCCGCGCTGCTGATCGTGATGCTGATCACGTACGTGCTGTACATCGGCATCTCGGAGAGCGCGCGAATCAATTCGATCATCGTGGGAATCAAGCTGGTCGTGATCGCGGCCGTGATCGTTGTCGGCGCATTCTACGTCAAGCCGGCGAACTGGAGTCCGTTCGCGCCGATGGGATGGCCGGGGGTGATGAAAGGCGCGGCCGTGATCTTCTTCGCGTACATCGGGTTCGACGCGGTATCGACGGCGGCGGAGGAAGTCGTGGATCCGAATCGCGACCTGCCGCTCGGCATCCTCGGTTCGCTGTTCGTATGCACCTTGCTCTACATACTGGTCGCCGGCGTGTTGACCGGGATGGTGCCGGCGCATCTGATCGACGTGAACGCGCCGCTGGCGTCGGCGTTCGTGCTGCGCGGGATGCATGCGTTGTCGGGATTTATCTCGCTCGGCGCGGTCGCGGGCCTGACCTCGGTGCTGCTGGTGCTGATGCTCGGGCAATCGCGCGTATTCTTCGCGGTGTCGCGCGACGGGCTGCTACCGCCCGCCTTCAGCAAGATACATCCGAAGTATCGCACGCCGTATATCCCGACGACGCTGACCGGATTCGCAGTTGGAATCACAGCGGCGCTGCTGCCAATCCAGGAAATCGCGGAGCTGACGAATATCGGCACGCTGTTCGCCTTCGTGCTCGTATGCCTCGGCGTGTGGATCCTGCGCCACGTCGAGCCCGACATGAAACGCCCGTTCCACACGCCGCTGGTGCCGGTGGTGCCGATTCTCGGCGTCGTCTTCTGCGTTTACCTGATGGCGAGTTTGCCGGTCGTGACGTGGATTCGGTTTGTGGTGTGGCTGGTGATCGGACTCGTCATCTATTTCAGCTACGGCCGCTTCCATAGCAAGGTGCAGCACAACGTGGTCGACAAGGCCGCCGCGTCAGGTAGGTAGTCACTTAGACTTCCGAAATCGCGCCGCGTTCCTTCGTTTCTGCGTCGCTTTTTCCTTGTGTCATCCCGAGCGTAGCCGAGGGACCCCGAATCTTTCTCGATGCCGGAAGATGCACTCTAACCACGCATCGAGTGATGTGCTTGGCAGGCGCACTTCGATCGCTCCGTGGTTGGGGTGCGTCGGCGGGCGTTCAGAAAGATCCGGGGTCCCTCGGCTACGCTCGGGATGACACAAGGAAAAGATGACACAAGGAAAAGGAGAGGCAAGGAAATGCGTTACTGGCCGGCGCGATCGGCTGCTTTCTGCGCGGCTGCGGCTGCTGCGGCGGCGGCGGCGTGGGTCTGCGCGGTTTTTTCCATTGCGGCTTTGCGCTGCTCGCCGTGGGCCAGGTTCTGCCTCATTTGCGCCGCGCCGGCGGCGCCGAGATTTTGCGTTTCCCACTTTGGCTTCGACACTGAGACCCACTGGCCGTTGTCGAGCGCGTAAGTGAAGACCAGGTATTTGAGATTGCCGGTGGCGAGGCCCTTGGCCGTCCCCGGTTTTACGGGATTGTATTCGACGCCGCCGAGCTTGCAGCTCACGACCAGGTGATTGTGCGGGCCATAGGTCGGCAGGTATTCGAATTTCTGCAGCAGGTCGATGTACACCTGGCCCTTGGCTTTCTTTTCATCCTGCTCGTCGAAGTAGGGGCCCGACACGTCCGAGAGTTTGTCCTGGAGCGATTGCTGTAGCGCCGGCGTCAGATCTTTTTGCGCGCGCGCGTGCTGCAAATCATACGCATGCGCCCGCAATACATTCAGCGGAAAAAAGAACGCGGCCGCAAGGGCGACCGCGCTTAGGATCTTGAGAGTTTTCATAACGTCCCGGCCACCATCATAGTTGACGACTGGCCGTACGCAAATATTTACTGACTCCCGCCTCCGCCGCTGTTCAGCCCGCGCCCGAACGCCGACACTTGCGACTGCCATTGGTCGCCGAACGCGAGGATCAGCACCTGCTGGTTGATGTGCGCGTCCTTGGTCAGCGACTTCATCGAGCCGCC
>PMOH01000146.1:0-125 GCA_003161515.1 Deltaproteobacteria bacterium | reverse complement strand
CAGAACTCGCGCTCGAACCGCTCGTGCTCCTCAGCCGCGACGTCAACCGTGTTGAAGGTTCCGTTGTTACTCTTGAACTGCCGTATCAGCGCGAGCAGCGGCGCGAAGTCCTCGGTGCGCGGCGG
>PMOH01000168.1 GCA_003161515.1 Deltaproteobacteria bacterium | reverse complement strand
TATTTCTACCCGAAGGACGACACGCCCGGCTGTACTGTCGAGGGCAAGGAATTTCGTGACAGTTTCGAAAATTTCAAAGCGCTCGATTGCGTGATCGTCGGCGTCAGCACGGATTCGGCCGAGCGTCATCGCGCATTCGCCGAAAAGCACGCGCTGCCGTTTATCCTGCTCGCGGACGAAGACGGCAAACTCGCTAGCGCATTCGGTGTGCTGAACGGCAAGTATGCGGCCCGTTCGACCTTCGTGCTCGACAGCGAACTTCGCGTGCGGCGCGCTTTTCACGACGTGACGCCTCGCGGACATGCCGCACAAGTGCTCAATTTCATGCGCACGCTGGTCGAATCGCATCGCATGATTGGCGGCTAGCCGGCTCTCGCGCCGCGTGGCGTGACTCGCGCGCGTGGTTATAGTTGTATATTGAAACTGAGTCCGCTGACGGATTGAACGGATAAATTTATGGCGAAAACCTCGAAGAATATTCTCGACGAAGCGCGCTCGACGATTAAGCAAATCGGTATCGACGAAGCGCGCGCGATGATCGACAAGCCCGGCACCGTGCTGGTTGACGTGCGCGAAAGCGACGAATGGCGCCAGGGGCATATTCCGCAAGCGGTCGCGATTCCGCGCGGCTTCCTCGAGCTTCGAATCGAAGAGAAGGTCCCCGACCACAAGACGCCGGTGGTCCTGCAGTGCGCGTCGGGCACGCGATCGCTGCTGGCGGCGCGAACGCTGCGCGAGCTCGGCTACGAAAACGTTTACAATATGACGGGCGGCTTCAGCGCGTGGAAGGATCGCGGCCTGCCGTGGATCGCGGATCGCGCGTTTACGGCCGACGAGCTGACCCGCTACTCGCGCCATTTCGTAATCCCCGAAGTCGGCGAGAAGGGACAGGCGAAACTGCTCGACGCCAAGGTGCTGCTGCTCGGCACGGGCGCGCTCGGATCGCCGTCGGCGTTGTACCTGGCGGCGGCGGGCGTCGGCACGATCGGCCTGGTGGATTTCGACGTGGTCGATATGTCGAATCTTCAGCGCCAGATCATCCACACCACTGATCGGGTCGGGATGCTTAAGACGGAGTCGGCGCAAAAGGCGATCAACGCGCTGAATCCGGGCGTCAAAGTGATCCGTCACGACGTGCGGCTCACCTCCGAAAACGCGATGGACATCGTCAAGGATTACGACGTCGTCGTGAACTGCGGCGATAATTTCCCGACGCGATATCTGATCAACGACGCGTGCGTGTTTTCGAAGAAGCCGCTGGTTGACGGCGCAATTTTCCGCTTCGAGGGCAACACCACGGTTTTCTATCCGGCCAAAGGCGGCCCGTGTTACCGATGCCTCTATCCGGAACCAGCGCCGCCGGACATGGCGCCGTCGTGCGCGGAGGCGGGAGTGCTCGGCGCGATTCCGGGTCTCATCGGATCGATCGAGGCGCTCGAGGCGATCAAGTTGATCATTGGCGCGGGAACTCCGCTCATCGGCAAGATGGTTTACTTCGACACGCTGTCGGACAAGGACTACGTGCGAATTTTGAAGATCCGCAAAGATCCGAAGTGCCCGGTATGCAGTGAGCATCCGACGCAGACGACGCTGATCGACTACGAAGCGTTCTGCGGTTTCGGCGCGCCTGCGAACGGAACGGCGCACGCGGAACCGACGGCTCACATGAGCGCGGCAGCGTCAGCGCGGTAACATTCGCGGAGAAAATCTGTTTTGATTACGGCGGGCGCATGAGATGGGCCGCCGTATTTTTTTGGAATCTCGCATTTCATCACAAGGAATCTTCGATGGCGCTGGGACCGTTTTACGTTGCGGATAAACTCAAAGGTGGCACCGGGATGAGAGGAATCGCGCTGTTGATGCGTCACGGCGAGACCGCGTGGAACCGCGAAGGCCGCGTGATGGGCCGCAATCCGGTCGAACTCGATGCCGAAGGACGCGCGCAGGTCGCAGCCTCGATTCCTTTCGCGCGCCTGCTGAAGCCCGAGCTGATCGTCACCAGTCCGCTCGCACGCGCGCGTCAGTCGGCGGAAATAATCGCGGCCGGCGTCGGTGGCGTGCCGATGGCCGAGGATCCGCAGCTATCGGAAGTCCAATATGGGCGCTGGGAAGGGATGGTGTACGACGATTTGCTCGAGGATGCCGACTACATCCGCTACCGCGATCATCCGCTCGACGAGCCGACGCCCGGTGGCGAGACTATCGCGCAAGTGCAATCGCGAGGGGTCGAGGCAGTGCGGCGTGCGATCGGCGAGAACAGCGGCCGGCGAATCCTGTTCGTCTCGCACGGCGACATCATCCGCACAGTCCTTTGCCATTTCATGCGGCTCGAACTCGCGCACTTCCGGCGAATCCGGGTGGACAATGCGGCCTTCTCGGGTTTCCAGCTGGTCGGCGATTTCGCGGAAATGAAATTTGTGAATCTTCTGCCGGATCCGGATCGCGCGTTCGTTACGCCGTTCGTATCGAAAAAGTCCTGATCACGGTCCGCCGGCGAGTGCGGGCGCGGAGCCCGGGCCGACTTCGATTCCTTTGCGGACGCGAACTTCCGCTCCCGATTTGCCGGGAACGTCCACCCTCAGGCTGCGATATCCGCCTGCGCTCGGGTCGGGTGCGAGAAATCCAATCGTGTATTGCTCGCGCAACTCGAGACTGATGTTCTCGCAGGCGCGACGCAGTTGTTCGCCGTCGCCGGC